>JAKAHU010000197.1 GCA_021825385.1 Chloroflexota bacterium
CCCAGCCCGGGGCGTCCGCCAGCGTGGGCCGCGGCGCGCGGCGCCCGCCGGACCTCCCGGCCCTGCCGCCGCTCCTCCGGACCAGCGGCACGTTCGCCAGCCTGCGCCAGCGGCTCGGCCCGCCGGGCGCCCGGCTGGCCGCCGGCGGACGCCACGTCGGGCTGGTCGGCGTCCCCCACGGCGCGAAGACGTTCCTCGCCGCGGCCTTCGCCGGCGGTGAGGCGGGCGAACCGCTGTGCTGGGTCGCCCGCGACGCCGAGATCGGCGACCGGGTTGCCGAGGAGCTCCAGGCCTGGCTCGGCGATCCCGACGGGGTTGCCGTCCTCGAGCCGCGGACGGCGCTCGCGTACGAACGAAGCGAGCTCGTCGCCGATGAGACGGCGGCCCGGGTCGCGGCCCTGGCGGCCTGGCGCAGCGGCCGGGCCCGGATCCTCGTCGCCAGCGTCCAGGCGCTCCTCCAGCACACGATCGATCCGGCCGATCTGCCGGTCGAGCCGCCGATCCTGCGGGTTGGTTCCCGGATCACGCCCGATGCGCTCCTGCGTGAGCTGCTCCGGCTCGGCTACGTGCCGGTCGTCGAGGTCGCCGGGCGCGGCGAGTTCGCCCGCCGGGGTGGGATCGTCGACTGCTTCCCGCCCGCTGCCCGGCTGCCGGTCCGGCTCGAGTTCTTCGGCGACGAGATCGACTCGCTGCGCAGCTTCGACCCCACCGACCAGCGGGCGACCGGGCCGCTCGAGTCGATCGAGCTTCTCCCGGCGAGCGAGTTCCTCGTCCCGCCGGGCGGCCTCGCCACGCTCCGAGCCAGGCTCGGGCGGACGGCGGGCCGACTCTCCGAGCGGCTGGCCGGCGACCTGCGACGGTTCGAGGCCGGAGCCGGAGCCGGAGCCGGAGCCGAGGCCGGGGCCGGGGCGCCCGGCACCCCGTCCGGGGCAGCACCGCTCCCCGCCCGTGCGCCGGGGCCGTCGCGCGCCGCGCCACCAGCCGCCGGCAGCGCCAGCGAAGAGACCCGCGCCCTCGATGTCGGCGACGCGGCGGAGGTCTGGGCCCCGATCCTCGCCCCGGCCACCGGTCTCGATCACCTCGAAGCCGGGACGCTCCTCGTGCTCGATGAACCGGGCGAGCTGGCCGGCACGGCCGAGTTCCTCTGGCGCCAGGCGGAGGAGCGGGCCGCCGAGCTCGTCGCGGCCGGCGAGCTGCCGCCGGGCTGGCCGGCGACGTACCTGGGGCGGCGGGATTGGTCGGCCCGCCTGCGCGCCGCCCGGACGCTCGAGCTCACCTGGGAGTCGGAGGCGCCGGCCGCGATCGCCTCGGGCGGGCTGAGCTCGGGCGACCTGTTCGGGTGGCGGGAGCCAGCCCTGCCGCCCGGTCGTGCCTCCCGGCTGGCCGAGGCGGTCGAGGCCTGGCAGGCCGACGGTGCCCGGATCGTCCTCACCTCCGACCAGGCCCCGCGTCTGGCGGAGATCCTGGGCGAGGCCGGCCACCCGGTCGCGATCGTCTCACGTCTGGCCGGAGCCCCGCCGCCGGGTGCGGTCACGCTCGTCGAGCGCAGTCTGAACGGCGGGTTCGCCGGCGGCCCGGACGGCCTGGTCGTCGTCACCGACCGGGAACTGTTCGGCTCGGTCCGAGTCCGCCGACCAAAGGCGCTCCGGCGGATCGTCCCCCGCGACATCCTCGAGCGGCTCACCCCGGGCGACCTCGTCGTCCACATCGACCACGGGATCGCGCGCTACGAGCGGATGGTCCGTCGGAGCAGCGGCGCCGGCGACGAGCGCGACTATCTCGAGCTCTCGTTCGCCGGTGGTGACCGGATCTTCGTCCCGGTCGAGCAGATCGGCCGCGTCTCGCGCTATGCCGGGGGCGAGCAGCCGAGTCTGTCCCGGCTCGGTGGCGGCGAGTGGCTGCGGACCAAGGCTCGCGTCAAGCGGGCCGTGGACGACCTCGCCGAGGAGCTCCTCGCGCTCTACGCGGCGCGCGCCGCGGCCGAGGGTCACGCCTTCGCCCCGGACACCCCCTGGCAGCAGGAGCTCGAGGCGTCGTTCCCGTACGAGGAGACACCGGACCAGCTGCGGGCCGTGGCCGAGGTGAAGCTGGACATGGAATCACCCCGGCCGATGGACCGCCTCGTCGTCGGCGACGTCGGCTACGGCAAGACCGAGGTCGCCCTGCGCGCCGCCTTCAAGGCGATCCAGGACGGCCGCCAGGTCGCGGTCCTCGTCCCGACGACCGTCCTCGCCGCCCAGCACCAGGCGACGTTCTCGCAGCGCTTCGCGGCGTTCCCGATCACCGTCCGGCTCCTGTCCCGGTTCGTGGCCCCGGCCGAGCAGGCGGCGACGATCGCCGGCCTGGCCGGCGGGTCGGTCGACCTCGTCATCGGCACCCACCGGCTCCTGTCGCGTGACGTTCGATTCCGTGACCTCGGCCTGGTCATCGTCGACGAGGAGCAGCGCTTCGGGGTCGCCGCCAAGGAGCGCCTGAAGCGGCTCCGGCGCGAGGTCGACGTGCTCACCCTGTCGGCGACGCCGATCCCGCGCACGCTGAACCTGGCCCTGGCCGGGGTCCGCGACCTGTCGGTCATCGAAACCCCGCCCGAAGACCGGCTGCCGATCCAGACCCGGGTCGCCGAGGCCTCGGCGGGCCTCGTCCGCGACGCGATCCTGCGCGAGCTCGACCGCGGCGGCCAGGTCTACTTCGTCCACAACCGGGTCGAGACGATCGAGGCCCAGGCCGAGCAGCTGCGGGCGATGCTGCCCGGAGTGCGGATCGTCGTCGGGCACGGCCAGATGCCCGAGGGCCTGCTCGAGAAGGTGATGCTCGAGTTCGCCGCGGGGGCGGCGGACGTCCTCGTGTGCACGACGATCATCGAGTCCGGGCTCGACATCCCGAACGCGAACACGATCATCATCGACCGGGCCGACACGCTCGGGCTGGCCCAGCTCTACCAGCTCCGGGGCCGGGTCGGTCGTTCGTCGCGCCGGGCCTATGCCTACCTGCTCTACCGCCGGCGCGAGCGAATGAGCGAGGAGGCGCGCAAGCGGCTCCAGGCGATCTTCAACGCCTCCGAGCTCGGGGCGGGCTTCCAGATCGCCCTTTCCGACCTCGAGATCCGCGGCGCCGGGAACATCCTCGGCGGTGAACAGTCCGGGCACATGGCGGCGGTCGGGTTCGACCTCTACTCGCGCCTCCTGGCCGACGCGGTGGAGGAGCAGAAGGCCCGCCGCGAGCATCGCCCGCCCCGTCTCGAGGTCCCCCAGGCGGTCGTCGACCTGCCGGTCGATGCCCACCTGCCGGACGACTACGTTCCCGACGAGGCGCAGAAGCTCGAGCGCTACCGGCGCCTGGCGGGTGCCCGGAGCGCCGGCGACCTGGCCGCCTTCCGCCAGGAGCTGGCCGACCGATTTGGCCCCCTGCCGGCCCCCGTCGTCCGCCTCGTCGAGGTCGCCGAAGTCCGCCTGGCGGCCGAGTCGGCCGGGGTCTCGGCGATCTCACGGGAGGAGGGCCAGCTCGTCGTCCGCTGCGGCGCCGGGCTGACCCGGGCCACCGCGATCCGCCTCCTCGCCCCGGGCGCGGCGGCCGGGGCGACCCTGCCCGGGGTCCGGCCCTCGGATATCACGTTCGCCTCGAATCAGGTCCGGATCCGCCTGCCGCGCGAGCCGAAGGCGGCCTGGACGCTCACCCGGGCGATCGTGGCCAGGCTGGCCGCGAGGGACGAGGCCGTGACGGCGGCGGTCGGGTCGCCGTAGCGGGCTCGGGCCGGCGATCAGGCCCCGCCCGCCATCACTGGAACGACTGGAGACTGCGTCGCATGGAAAGGTACGTCGGGGCTCTCGATCAGGGCACCACCAGCACCCGGTTCATGATCTTCGACCACGGCGGCCACGTTGTCGCGGTGGATCAGAAGGAACACGAGCAAATCTATCCGCAGCCGGGCTGGGTCGAGCACGACCCGCTCGAGATCTGGACCCGCAGCGTCGAGGTCACGAGAGGCGCCCTGGCCAAGGCCGGGATCACCGCCGCGGACCTCGCCGCGGTCGGCGTCACGAACCAGCGCGAGACGACGGTCGTCTGGGATCGGCGCACCGGCCAACCGGTCCACAACGCGATCGTCTGGCAGGACACCCGGACCGACCAGATTTGCAACGAGCTGTCCAGGGATGGCGGCCAGGATCGGCTCCGCTCCAAGACGGGCCTGCCGCTGGCGACCTACTTCTCGGGCCCGAAGATCAAGTGGATCCTCGACCACGTCCCCGGCGCCCGGGCCAAGGCGGAGGCCGGTGAGCTCCTCTTCGGCAACATCGACACCTGGTGCATCTGGAACATGACCGGGGGCCCGAGCGGCGGCGTCCACGTCACCGATGTCACGAACGCGAGCCGGACCCTCCTGTTCAACTACACGACCCTCGACTGGGATCCCGAGATCCTCGAGCTGCTGGGGATCCCCCGGGCGATGCTCCCGAGCGTCAAGGCCTCGAGCGAGGTGTACGGCAAGGCCGTCGCCGACCTGGCCGGCGTCCCGGTGGCTGGCGATCTCGGCGACCAGCAGGCGGCCCTGTTCGGCCAGACCTGTTACTCCGTCGGCGAGGCGAAGAACACCTACGGCACCGGCTGCTTCATGCTCCTCAACACGGGCACCAGGGCCGTCCCGTCGAAGAGCGGACTCCTGACCACGCTCGCCTACAAGATCGGCAGCCAGCCCGCGCAGTACGCGCTCGAGGGCTCGATCGCGATCACCGGGGCGCTCGTCCAGTGGCTCCGCGACAACCTCGGGATGATCGAGAAGTCGTCCGATGTCGAGCCGCTCGCGCGCACGGTCGAGGACAACGGCGGCGTCTACTTCGTCCCGGCCTTCAGCGGTCTCTTCGCGCCGTACTGGAGGAACGACGCCCGTGGCGTGATCGCCGGCCTGACCCGGTACGTCAACAAGGGCCACATCGCGCGCGCCGTTCTCGAGGCGACCGCGTGGCAGACCCGCGAGGTGCTCGATGCGATGAACGCCGACTCCGGCGTTCCGCTGACGGCCCTCAAGGTCGACGGCGGCATGGTCTACAACGAGCTGCTGATGCAGTTCCAGTCGGACGTCCTGAACGTCCCGGTCATCCGCCCGCAGGTTGCCGAGACGACGGCCCTCGGTGCGGCCTACGCGGCCGGGCTCGCGGTCGGCTACTGGCAGGAAGTCGAAGACCTTCGCGAGAACTGGGCCAAGGACAAGGAGTGGCATCCGACGATGGACGATGCCACCCGCGAGGCCGGCTACAAGGCCTGGAAGAAGGCTGTGACCAGGACCTTCGGCTGGGTCGAGTAGATCGGACAACCCGAGCCTGACGATGCCCAGGTCTCCAGGGCGAAGGCCCGGGGCCCCTGGCCGCGAGTGGGGATCTCGCGCCGGGTTCAGCCACGCCGTGCGTCGGCATCGTCATCGGGTCGCACTCGGTGCGGATCGCCGAGGGGGCGGTCGAACCGGCCGGCGCCAGGGCCGGGCCGGATCTCCGGCTCACCGGCGCGGAGGGGCGGCCTTCCTGTCGAAGGGATAGAGTGTGAGCAGGGATCGTGAGAACCGATCAACCTGCCGGGGGCCGGAGCGCTGACCACGGTCGGACGGGGCCACCACCCACGCTCGCTGCGACCGAACTGATCGAGAGGAACGGGATGGCTTCGTCACGCGCCGTCGACGTGCTCGTCGTCGGTGGGGGGCTCACCGGAGCCGGGATCCTTCGGGACCTGGCCCGCCGTGGTTTGCGCTCCCTGCTCGTCGAGCGGGGCGACTTCGGCACCGGCACGACGGGGCGCTATCACGGGCTCCTCCATTCCGGTGGTCGCTACGTCGTCAAGGACCCGCTCACGGCCCGCGAGTGCATCATCGAGAACCGGGTCCTGCGCCGGATCGCCCCGGCCAGCATCGAGGACACCGGCGGCTACTTCGTGGCCACGCCCGACGATCCCGAGGACTACGTCGACGGGTTCGCGGCGGCCTGCGCCGCCTCCGGCGTCGACTGCGAGGAGGTCCCGATCGCGGAGCTCCTGGCGCGTGAGCCTGCTCTCAACCGCCGGGCCCGTCGGGCCTTCCGGGTTCCCGATGCCTCGATCGAGCCCTGGCAGCTGATCGAATCCAACCTGGCCGACGCGCGGCAGCACGGTAGCGAGGCGTGGTCGTACCACCGGGTCGTCGCCTTCGACCGGCAGGGCGAGCGGATCGTGTCCGTGACCCTGCGCGACGAGCGGAGCGGAACCCTCGTCCGGATCGCACCGCGCTTCATCGTCTCGGCGGCCGGGGCGTGGGCCGGCCAGATCGCGGCTCTGGCCGGGATCGAGCTGCCGATGGTCCCGGGCAAGGGGACGATGCTCATCTACAACCACCGGATGACCGACGCGGTCATCAACCGCTGTCACCGCCCGGCCGACGGGGACATCATGGTCCCGGTCCACACCGTCGCGATCCTGGGCACCACGGACGAGCGGGTTCCCGACCCGGATCGGTACGAGATCACCCGCGAGGAGGTCGCCCGCCTCGTTGGCGAGGGGACGAAGCTGTTCCCGGACCTGCCCCGGATGCGGATCCTGCGGGCGTACGCGGGGGTGCGGCCGCTCTACCAGCCGCCGGCCACGGCGACCGCCGCCGCGATCGACAATCGAGCTCTCTCCCGCACCCACACGATCCTCGACCACGCCACCGACGGGGTCGAGAACTACGTCACGATCGTCGGGGGCAAGGTCACGACATTCCGGCTGATGGCCGAGCAGACGGTCGATCTCGTCGCCACCAAGCTCGGAGTCGACGAGCGGTGCACGACGGCCGAGGAGATCCTGCCCGGGAATGAGCCTCGGCGCACGTACTGGCTCGGTCACCGACTCGCGGAGCATGAAGCCGAGGGCGGCGGCGACGCCCGACTCCTGTGTGAGTGCGAGCTCGTCACCCAACCGATGCTCGAGCGCTACCTCGACC
>JAKAHU010000198.1 GCA_021825385.1 Chloroflexota bacterium
CGGCCCTCCGTGGCCGGTGGCCGGCGACCAGGCCCGCGCCATCGAGAGCGCCGAAGGCGACGGTGTTCCAGACCAACGATCGCGCATCAGAAGTTCAGCCTCATTCGAACCTCCGGGCTCCCCCCTGTGCCCGGAGACGCGGTCATCGTCTCGGGGCCGGATGAACTGGCCATGAACGGCCGATGAGACGTCGGTGAAAACGGCCCGAGCCCGCCCACCTCCGGGCCCCGATCACTGCCTCCCTTCGCCCTGGCGGTGGGGGAGGCTCCCCGACTGCTACACTCTTGTAATAGGACGCGGGTTCGATCGATGGAGCTCTGGTTCGGCGTCGTTCGGCGGAAGGTTGTCGAGTCTGCCGAGTGGCAGGCCGCCTGATCGTTCCTCGTGCATCAGCGAATCTGTGACACGCCAGAGGGGACAGGTGGGACGACCGGTGGCACGACGACGGTCAGGTGGCGCGACGAGGGGCCAGAAGGCCCGATCGAGACTGACCCCGGGCGCGATCCCCGGATCCAGCACCGGGCGGATCGGCGCGAACGGACAGCCCACGAGCGAACAGACCGTCGTGTCCGGGGCCGTCGAACCGGAGGCGCTGGTCGTCACCCACTGGTTCGACTCGGGCGAGGAGGGTGAGCCGTACTCGGCGACCGTCCGGCTGACCGGACGGCGGGTCGGAATCCGCGGCCTGCCCAGGGCCGAGGACACCTTCGTCCGGGAGGAGAAGATCGAGGGAATCGTGCCCGGCAGCGGCCCGGTGTCGATCACCACCTGGGTGTACGGACTTCAGCCCGGCGAGTGGAACGTCACCGCGGAGCTGATCGGACGCCCGGATCAGGTCCGCGGCGACCGGCCCGCCGAACCTTGGAAACGGAGCCGCCCCGAGCCGATTCAGCCGGCCGCCTGGTCCTGGCGCCGCTGGGGCCTCTCCGCCGGCTCGGCCACCCGGGCCAAGACCCGCTGGGCGCCGCTGGCACCGCTGGCCCGGATCCCGGCCGTGCTCCCGGGCAGCTTCACGATCCTGGCCGTCCTCGGCATCGTGGTCGGCCTGATCGTGCAGGCCGTGCTCGCCGGCCGGGCCAACATCCCGGTCGATGGGTCGCTGGCCGCGTCCCTGCTCGCCTTTGGCCTGGGCCTGGTCGGGGCGAAGCTGTGGCACGCGTATCTCCATCCGGGTCCGTGGCGACAGGCGCTCCTGAGCGGCTGGTCGGTCGACGGGTTCCTCGTCGTCGCCCCGGTCGTTGCCGTCGGCGCACTGGTGGCCTTCAATGTGCCGATCGCGCCGTACCTCGATGCGGTCACTCCGGGCGTCTTCTTCGCGGTCGCGATCGGGCGGGTCGGCTGCTTCTTCACCGGCTGCTGCGCCGGTCGCTGCACCCGCTCTCGCTGGGGCCTGTGGTCCTCGGATCGCCGGGTGGGCGCCCGTCGCATCCCCACCCAGCTCCTGGAGTCGGCGACGGGTCTCGTCCTCGGCGTTGTGACCACGCTGCTCGTCCTCGCCGACGTGCCATCCGTCGATGGCCTCGTCTTCGTCGTCGCGTTCGGGGTGTACGTCCTCATCCGCCAGCTCCTCCTGCGGCTGCGCGCCGACCGACGCGAGTTTTCCTGGCGGCGGAGCGCCTCCATCAGCGCCGAGCGAACGTAGGTCGTGCCGGCTGGCCCGCGCCGGGTCGGGTCGTCGAGCAGCACCTCGAGCCCGAGACGGGCGGCGCGGTCAGCTGCGGTCCCGCGCGGGTGAGGTCGCCGAAGGGGCGCCCGCCCGGGCCGCCCACCCGGAGAAGATCAGCAACGCGACAGCCTGGGGGCGACGCGATTCGCCGGGCTCCTCCTATCGCCCATCGTCCCGCGCCTCATCCGGCGGCTCGACGAACCAGACGCGCTCGAGAGTCCAACCGACGCGATCCCCGACCGATGCCCTCGGCGGCCCGCCCTGCCGGATCCCGACGATCCCGGCCGCGCTCGCGAGCCGGTAGTCGGTGTGTGTTCCGCGGAACGCGACGGACTCGACGACCGCCGCGAGCGGACCTCCCAGGCTCGCCCAATCGGGACGGACGAGGATCCGCACCGGGCGCGGCCCGTCGCGATCCGGGAGGGCACCCGCCCCGGAGACGGCGACCGTGACCGTCGCCCCGCCGAGTGCCAGATCGGCCCGCCCGTCGTGGCAGTCGAGGACCGTGGCCGGAAGATCGGTTGCCGGCCCGGTCAGCCGCGCTGCCCACAGGTCGACCGGGGTGTCGTAGACCTCGCGGGGCGACCCCAGCTGGACGACGCGCCCGTCGCGCACGAGCGCGACGCGATCGGCCAGGGCGAGCGCCTCGGCCGTGTCGTGGGTGGCGTAGATGCCCGCCGCGCCCGACTCCCGGCGCTGGTCCGCCAGCTCGCCGAGCAGCCGCTCGCGCAACTCGGCGTCGAGGTGGGCCGTGGGTTCGTCGAACAGCTGCAGGCCTGAGCGTCGCGCCAGGGCCCGACCGAGGCCGACCCGCTGCTGCTCGCCGCCCGACATCTCGGCCGGCCGCCGGGCACCGAGGTGGCCGACGCCCAGCCGGTCGAGGATCGCGGCCGCCTCGCGCCGCGCCGCGTCGGGTCCGACGCCGCGCCGGCGGATCGGATAGGCGACCGTCTCGATCGCAGTCAGGTGGGGCCACAGCGCGTAGCCCTGGAAGACGACGGCGACGTCGCGGGCCTCGGGCGGGTCATGGCGCCGCGGGCCGGCGACCTGCCTTCCACCGATCCAGATCTCGCCCGACCGGATCGGGATGAACCCCGCCAGGGCCGAGAGGATCGTGGTCTTGCCGGATCCCGACGGCCCGAGGAGGGCGAGCATCTGACCGCGACCGAGCTCGAGGTCGAGGTTGGAGACGACGAGGCGCTGGCCGTAGCCGACCGTCACGCCGCGGCACTCCAGGGCGTGGTGGTCGTCCGTCCGGCGGCCCGCGGCCCCGGCCCCGGCCGTGCCGCCGCTCATCGAGTCCTCCGCGCTCGAGCGGGGCGGCCACCCAGGAGCGCGAGGGGCGTGGCCGCGAGCGCGACGATCAGCGTCAGCAGGATCGCCAGCGCCGCGCTGACCGTGGGGTCGCCGAGTTGCTGGATGTTGAGGACGACGACCGCGAGCGTGGCACTCCCGGGTCCGTACAGGAGGCTCGACATCGTTAGCTCATGGAGGGCGAACAGGAACACGACCAGCCAGCCAGCCGCGATCGACGGCCGCAGGATCGGCACGGCCACCGTCCACAGGGCATCGAGGGTCCCCGCGCCGCTGGCGCGGGCCGCGCGCAGGAGATCGGGCGGCAGGCGGTCGAGCGAGCCGGCCAGCTGGCGATGGCCGAGGGCCCAGAACTTCGCCACGTAAGCGACGAGGATGATCGCCAGGCTGTCGCGCAGCCAGCCGCCGTAGGCGAGCAGGACCGCGACCGCGAGGGCCGAGCCCGGGATGGCGAACCCGAGCGTCACCGCCGTTCCAAGGACGGTCGATCGCCGCCGCGTCACGAGCGCCACGAGGCCCCCCAGCATCAGGACGAGGGTCGACGCCGAGGTGGCGAGAACGAGGCTGTGGGCGAGGCCGTCACCGAACCGCGCGTCGAGCGCCTGGCCGAAGTTGGCGAGCGTCCAGTTGGCCGGGACCGGCGGTAGGCCGACCGCCCGGGTGAGGGCCGAGAGCACGAGGGCGGCGAGGGGGACGATCGTGGTCACGATGATCGCGACCGCGATGACCACGGCGGCCGCGCGTCCACCGGCCCGCCCAGCCTCCCCGCCGGCCGGCAGACCGGTTCGGACAGCGCCGCGTCCGGCCAGCAGGGCATCGGCCGAGCCCACGACGACCAGCGCGAGCACGACCAGCGTGGCGGCCATCGTCGCCGTCCGGACAAACGCGGCGGGTTCGGCGGAGAGGGCGAGGTCCTGGTAGAGCCGGGTCGTGATCGTGGCGAAGCCGGCCGGCGTGCCGAGCACGGCCGGCACACCGAAGGCATTGATGGCGAAGACGAAGACGACCACGACCGCCGACAGGATCGCCGGTCGGAGGAGCGGCAGGGTGATCGTGCGGAACGTCTCGAGCCGTCCCGCCCCGCTCGCCCGCGCGGCCCGTTCCAGGTCCGGCTCGATCCGGCTGGCGAGAGCACCGGCCACGATGAGGTAGGCGAGCGGGATCGCAGCAACGGTCAGGACGACGACGATCCCGAGCGGCCCGTACAGACCCGGCAGGGTCAGTCCAACGAGCTGGTCGGTGAGTCCCCGAGGACCAAAGGCGCGAGCCCAGCCGAACGCGGTCACGAACGGCGGAACGAGCATCGGGAGGAGCAGGCCAAGCCTGAGCCAGTCTCGCCCGGGAACCGCCGAACGTTCGGTGACCAGGGCGGTCACCGTCCCGGCGGCGACCGCCAGCAGCGCCACCAGCCCGGCGGTCCAGAGGCTGTTGCCGATCGGGCCGGCGACGAGCGGTCCGGACAGGGTCGTGGCGAGGGCCGCCGGACCGTCCTCGAGGGCGACAGCGGCGAGGCGGGCGAGCGGCAGCCCGATGATGAGGACGACCAGGCCGAGGGCGAACGGGCCCGCCAGGCGTGCCACCGGACTGGGTCAGCCACCGAAGATGGCGCGATAGTCCGCGAGCAGCTCCTTCTGGCGTCCGAATGCGGTCGCCCAGTCCGGCGCAACCTGTGGCCCTCCGGGCTGCGGCCCACCGGCGCCGGGCAGGACCGGCTGCCAGCCGGTGCTGGCGATCGCCCGCTGACCGGCATCGGACAGGACGAGCTCGACGAATGACTCGGCGGCCGGGGCATTGTCGGTCGCCCCGACCACCGCGATCGGGCTGTAGATTGCGATCGCCCCGGTGTCGGGCCAGACGATCTCGATCGGCGAGCCCTTGCCGATCGCGGTGCGGGCCGAGTAGTCGAGCGTCATCCCGACCTTGAAGCGGCCCTCCGCGACCCCTGTCGTCACCTCGTCAGGGCTCTTCACCTGAACCGCCCCGTTGGCCTTGAGCGAACGGTAGAAGTCCAGCCCGTAGCCCTCGGTCAGGGCGAAGTAGCCGAGCGCTCCGAACGCCGAGCCGGCGAAGCCCGGATCCGGGATCGCGACGGCGTCGCGGTAGGCCGGGTCGGCCAGGTCCTTCCACGAGGCCGGGCCGGGCGTGACGTCCGCGCCCCGGATCATCACCATGTTCAGCAGCCGCGTGCCCCAGAATGCCTCGCCCCGGTAGGCCGGGTCGAGGGCCGCGGCCGCGGCCGGCTGCCACGTCCGAAGGAGTCCCTGGCTTGCGTACGCCTGGATCGAGAGCGGGTCGGTCAGCCACAGGATATCGCCACGGATCCGGCCCTCGCGCTGCTCGGCGGCGATTCGCCCGGCGAGCTCACCGGTCGGAGCGCGGAAGACCTCCACGGTCACGGCTGGATGGGCCGCCTTGTAGACGGCGACCACGGCGTCGACGGTGCCCTGGGTGACCGAGGTGTAGAGGCGAATCGTCCCGCTCAGGGCCGGGGTGGGCGAGACGCTCGGGGGAACCGAGCCGGCCGCAGAGCCCGCGGCCGACTCCGCGGCGGTCGGGGTCGGTGCGGTGAGGCTCGCGGGACCGCCCTGGGTGCATGACGCGATGACCAAACTGGCGGCAACGGCCACGACCAGAGGCCGAAGCGACGCCCGACCGCGGGCGCCCGGGGACGCGGCGGATGCTCGAAGGAGAGGTGACACGCGAGCTCCTTTCGTGAATCGCGAGCGGAAGACATCGGTCCGGGTCACTCGACCCGCCGGCTTCCAACGCCTGCGGTGTGCACGTCGGTAGTGGCAACACCTCCTGTCCGATGGCGTCGCGTCCGAGGCCCGGGCGCGACCGGTCAACCAAGCGCGACGGCTGGGCCCGGGTGGGCGACCCGATGGTTGGTGATGTCGAGCTGGCGGAGGGTGAAGCGGCGCAGGTTCGTCAGCTGCCGGCGGCTGAGTCGGTCGCAGACCCAGCCCCAGTGGAGCGACACCCAGTCGCCGGGGTGATACACGGGTCCCAGCCCGAGGCCGTCGACCGCGCCCCGCGCGGTCTCGACCCGCGCCTCACCCAGACCGATCGTGTGCCCATCCCAGGTCAGCGGCCGCGACAGGACGTCGACCTCGTCACCCCGAACGGCCACGACCTGGCCCCAGCGAATTCGACAACTCTGAAGGACGTGGAGCGGTGTCTCCCCCCGGTCGGCACCGAGCAACCCGACCCAGGGGTAGATCCCGAACACATGGAAGCTGTGGTGAGGGACGACCCCTTCGGGGATCGCCTCCGCAAGATATCCCCACCGGGCGCCCGCCCGTCGACGGAAACGCTCGACCAGCGAATTGCCGAACAGGGTCATGTCGACCCGGTCGAGGAGCGCGTTGCCGATCCAGTACGCTTCGACGACGCGCCGATCGAGGGGATCGGGGATGCCGGTCGCCCTGGCGATCAGCTCGAGATACGGCCAGGCCCCGGCAAAGCCCCGGGCGAGCTGGGCGAGCCCGGGGTCGACGACGCCGGCGGCACCGTACTCGAGCACGGCGCGGCTGTCGGGCGGGCCGCAGTAGCCGAGCTCGTTGGGCGGGTAAGCGTATCGGGCGAACAGCGTCGCCCCGGCAACGACCGGGTCGGGCTCTGGGGCGGGGACGCTGGTCCGCCATCCGAGGACCGATGGGGCGGCGGCCGGCTCGAGGCCAGCCCGGTGCGCCTCTGGCGGTGGAGGTCCGGGGTCACGTCTGGTCATCGTCTGCCCTCCTGGGCGACCGCATGGTCGACCCTCAGCCCGGACGCCGCGGTCCCGTTCGCCTCCCCCGCGGCGGCCAACAGCTCGTCGAACTCCGAGTCCCAGGAACCGCCCTGGGCGAACGCGATCGCCTC
>JAKAHU010000199.1 GCA_021825385.1 Chloroflexota bacterium
CAGCTCGGGGTCGATCCGGCGCATGACCGTGTAGAGCGGCAGGACCATGAACGGGAGCAGGATCTGCGACATCCCGATGATCACCCCCAGGGTGTTGCGCATCAGGGTGAGGGGCTGGTCGATGATCCCCCAGTTGAGCAGGATGCTGTTGATCACCCCGGTGTCGCGCAGGATCACCTCCCAGGCGAAGGTCCGGACGAGCAGGCTCGACCAGAAGGGCAGGAGGACGGCGATGAGCAGGAGCCCCGCCACCCTGGGTCGGACGATGTTCATCAGATAGGCGTAGGGGTACCCGATCACCAGGCAGACGAGGGTCGAGATCGTCGCGATGTAGAACGTGTTGATCAGGACCCGGACGTCGGCCTCGGAGCCGAAGAACTCGGCGTAGTTACTCAGCCCGGCGTTGGGCGGGTCGGTGACGCTGCGCAGGCTCATGAGGATGAGCGGCGCGACGAAGAAGACGACCAGGAACGCGACTGTCGGCAGGGCCAGCCAGGCCCAGCGATTGACGATCCGGCCGCCGCTGGGGCGACGGCCGGATCGAGCTCTGGCGAGACGCACCGGGCTCACCGGGCTCAGGCCCGGACGACCCCTGTCGCTCGGGTCACTTCGTCTTCCATGCGTTGTACGCGTCGTCGAGCGCCTGAGCGTTGTCCACGACCCACTGGTCGTCGAAGTAGGCGGTCGTGTCGTTGACGTTGGACACGGCCAGGTCGGGCACCTTGTCCGGGGCCGGCTTGGCGTTCACGTTCGTCGGCCCGTAGGGGATGAACTGCGACGGAGCCGCGTTGTTCTGGGCGCACGTCGCCCAGGCGATGAACTTCATCGCCTCATCCTTGTTCGGGGTGCCCTTGGGCACGACGAAGTAGTCGGCGGTCAGGATCTGCTGGTTCCACTGGATCTCGACCGGCTTGTTGTCGAGGTGCTTGGCGCTCCAGGCCCGGCCGTTCCACATCAACGACATCGTCACCTCGCCCGAGCCGATCAGCTCCTGCGACTTCGCGCCGCCGGGCCAGAAGACGAGCTGGTCCTTGATCGTATCGAGCTTCTTGATCGCGCGCGGGATGTCGAGCGGGTAGAGATCCTTGGGCGCGACGCCATCGGCCATGAGCGCGACTTCGAAGATTCCGCCCGCGGAATAGTCGTACATCCCTCGCTTGCCGGGGAACTTCTGGAGGTCGAAGAAGTCCGCCCAGCCCTGCGGCACCTTGCCGCCGGTCAGGTCGCTCCGGTAGGCGAGCACGATCCCGTACGTGATGTCGGCGACGCGGTACGGGCCGACGAAGCCGGGCAGGATCTCGTCCTTGTGGATGAGCGAGAAGTCGAGCGGCTCGAGGACGTCCGCGTTGCGCTCGAGGCCGAAGTCGTTGCCGACGTCGACGACATCCCAGGTCACCTGACCGGACTCGACCTGGGCCTTGATCGTGGCGTTCGAAGAGTCCTCGCTCTCGGTCCACTGGACGCCGGTCAGCTTGGCGTAGGGTTCGAGCCAGGCCTGGCGCTGGGCCTTCTGGTAGACGCCACCGTACGAGGCGAAGGTGAGCGTGGTGCCCGGCGCCGCGGGGGCCGGATTCGTGCACACATCGGCGGCCGGGGCGGCGCTCGATGGAGCGGCCGACGTCCCGGCGCTCGATGCGGCCGGCGACGCGGCACTCGGCGCGGGGCTCTCCGCACCGGCACAGGCCGCGACGAGCAGCCCGGCCGTGGCGGCGATCATGGACAGGCGGTACCAGGGTCGCATGGACGAACCTCCTCCTTTTCGTCCGTAACGGCGAAACAGGACGCTCCCCACGACCCGGCCGCTCCGGGACGAGTCGAATAATACGGGTTCCGCCGGGCCGTCGATCCCGATATGCGCACAGCGCAACGAGCCGTCGGGTTTGCCTCTGGAGAGCTAGGCTACCCGCCGTGCGTGACTACGCTGCCGTTTCCTGGTGGCTCGAGGACTCCGGCGACGACCTGACGCCCCGCCCGGCGCTCGACGGGTCGCTCGAGTGTGACGTGGCGATCCTGGGCGCCGGCTACACCGGGCTGTGGACCGCGTACTACCTCCTGAAGCGTGCGCCCGGGCTGCGGGTCGTGATCATCGAGCGCGAGATCGCCGGCTTCGGGGCGTCCGGTCGCAACGGCGCCTGGTGTGCCCCCGACCTGAACATCTCGCTCGCCCGCCTGGCCCGGCTCCACGGCGAGGATGCTGCCCGGCGCGTCCAGCAGGCGACCTACGACGCGGTCGAGGAGGTCGGACGGGTCTGCCGCGAGGAGGGCCTCGAGGCCGGCTTCCACCAGGGCGGCGAGCTGATCGTCGCCCGCGGCCCCCAGGGCCTGCCGGCGCTCCGGGCCGCCTGGCGCGAATACGAACGGTTCGGCTTCGCCGACCGCTACCAGCTCCTCGATGCCGGGCAGACGGCCGAGCGGATCCGGATCGCGGGCGCCCTGGGTGGGCTCTGGACGCCTTCGGCCGCGGTCATCCACCCCGGGCGCCTGGTGCGCGGGCTGGCTCGGCTCGTCGAGCGGCTCGGGGGCCGGATCTTCGAGCAGACCGAGGTGACCGACTACCGCGCCGCACCGGGCTCGGCGCTGCTCACGGCCCGCGGCGAGGTCCGGGCCCCGACGATCGTCCTCGCCGGTGAGGCGTACCTCTCCCGGCTGCCGCGCCTGCGTCGCCAGCTGATCCCGATCTACTCGCTGATCGTGCTCACCGAGCCGCTCGACCCCGCCCGTTGGGAGGAGATCGGCTGGGCCGGCCGCGAGGTCGTCGCCTCGACCCGGCTCTCGGTCGACTATCTGTCCCGGACCGCCGACGGGCGGATCCTGTTCGGCGGTCGCGGCGCCCCGTACCGCTTCGGCTCGCCGATCCGCGACGAGTACGACCGGCACGCGCCCACCCACGAGCAGCTCCGCGGCTTCGTCCGGTCCTGGTTCCCGACCCTGCGCGACGTTCGCTTCACCCACGCCTGGGGCGGGCCGCTCGGGATGCCCCGCGACTGGCACCCGACGATCTCGTACGACCCCCGGAGCGGGATCGCCAGCGCCCGCGGCTACATCGGCCACGGGGTCTCGACCGCGAACCTCGCCGGCCGGACCCTGGCCGACCTGATCACCGGCCGGAACACGGCGCTGACCGAGCTGCCGCTGGTCAACCACCGATCGCCGGACTGGGAGCCCGAGCCGTTCCGCTGGCTCGGCGTGCGCTACGTCCAGTGGGCGCTGGGCCGGCTCGACCGGATCGCCGAACGGACCGGGCGGCCACCGTCCGGCCGGAGCCTGGCCGAGCGGATCGCCGACCACTGATCGGCGAAGGACCGGATCGACGAGTCCGGCTGGCCGCGACAGCCCCGGCGATCGCGGGGCAGGTCGCTCGGGAGGGGGGATCAAGCGCCGGGACCGCGCTCAGGTCTCGGCGCGTCCCTGCACCACGCGCCGGGCGGCGGCGCGACCCTGGGCGATGCAGTCGGGGATGCCGACGCCGCGATAGGCCGCTCCGGCCAGCACGAGGTCGGGCGTCCCGGCCAGGCCGGCGACCGCCGCCGCCACTCGCTCGAGGTGGCCGACGGTGTAGTGGGGCATCGCGCCCGGCAGGCGTGTGACGCGGCTCAGGATTGGCTCGCCCCGCACCCCGAGGGTCGCGGCCAGGTCGCGCCGTGCGGCCGCCACGAGCAGCTCGTCCGGCGCGGCCAGCAGCCGCTCCTGCTCCGAACCCTTCGAGCCGATGAAGGCGCGGAGCAGGACGGTCCCCTCGGGCGCCCGGCCGGCCCACTTGAGCGAGCTCAGGGTGCAGGCGCTGATCGTGAGCGGCTCGGTCTCGGCGACCAGAAAGCCGTGTCCGGCCGGCGGCCGGGCGAACTGCTCGAGTCGGTAGGCGAGCGAGACCACGCCGCTCGAGCCGTGCGGGATCGCCCGGAGCTGGGCGGCCGTGGCGGGCGCGATCCCGTCGAGGAGGTCGGCCGCGACCGGTGCCGGAGCAGCGAGGATGACCGCCTCCGGCTCGATCCACTCGCCACTCCGGTCCGCGCTCTCGAGCCGGACGATCGAGCGTCCGCCTCGCCGCTCGAGCCCGGTCACCCGGGTCCTCGTCCGGAGCGTCACCGAGGACGAGCGTCCGAGCGAGCCGGCGAGCGCCTCGACCAGCTGTCCAGTCCCGCCGGCCAGGGTCACGAATGGTGATCCGGTGCCGTTCGCCCCGGTGCTGTTCGCCCCGGCGCGACCGCCGGCCGCGCCGCCGATCCCGCCCCCGACGCTTCCGGCGGACGCTCGCGCCCGACCCTGGGCCAGGCCGGCCAGGATGAGCGAGCGGTGGTCGCGCTCGGCCGCGCGCAGCTGGGGCACGACCGCGTCCAGGCTCAGCTGGTCGATCGGGGTGCCGTAGACGCCGCCGATGAGCGGGCCGGCCAACCGCTCGACGAGCGGACCGCCGAGGCGGCGCCGGAGGAACGGCCCGACCGCGACGTCGCCCTCGTCCCGCGCTCGGGGCAGGACGAGGTCGAGCCCGATCCGCAGCTTCTCCAGCGGCGAGAACATCGGCGACGTGACGAACGGACGGAGGCGCGTCGGGAGGAGCAGCCCGATCCCCTCGGGCAGGGGCACGAACCGCCCGCCCGTGCGGACCTGGACGGTCCGCGGTTCGCTCGGCCGGATCAGTGCCTCGCCCAGCCCCAGCTCGCGGCACAGCTCGATCGCGGCCGGACGGTACGAGATGAACGAGTCGGGCCCGGCCTCGACGAGGAAGCCGTCCGCCCGCTCGGTCCGGACCTTGCCCCCGAGCCGCTCCGAGGCTTCGACCAGGAGTGTCGCGATCCCGGCCGCGGCCAGCTCGTGGGCCGCGCTCAGGCCGGTGATCCCGGCGCCGACGACGAGCACCGTCATCCCCGGGGACCGCCCTCCGCTCGCGTGGCCATGCTCACGGCCTGGCCAGCTCAGTCCCCCCGCCCGCCATCGCTCGGCGGCACGAACGGGCAGAGCGGGTCGGCTTCCAGGACGTCGCCGGTCCAGGCGAACGCCCGCGCCCGCGAGCCGCCGCAGACCTGGACGTACGGGCAGCGGCCGCAGCGCCCCTTGAACGCGCGCGTGTCGCGCAGCCCGGTGAAGATGGGGTGGTCGCGGTAGAGAGCCACGATGTCGTCGGTCCGGACGTTGCCGGTCGGCAGGGGGAGGAACCCGGACGGGAAGACGAAGCCGTTGTTGGCCACGAACATGATCCCGTTGCCGTCGCGGACGCCGAAACCCCGTCCGACCGAGGTCGCCGCGATCGCGGCCTCGTCCATCCCGTCGGCCGTCATCCGCCTGATCGCGACCCGCCGGTAGTGGGTCGCCTCGGTGGTCTTGATCGCGAACGGGGCCTCTTTCGAGCGGTCGTAGAGCCAGTGGTTCAGGCGCTCCGAGTCGGCCGGGCTGATCTCGCGCAGGGCGGTCCCCCGTCCGACCGAGATCAGGAAGAAGAGGCTCCAGCGGATGATCCCCAGCTCGTGCATCAGGGCGTAGATCGCCGGCAGGTCGGACAGGGTCTCGTCGGTGACGAGGGTGTTCACCTGGAGCGGCAGGCCGGCCTCATGGGCCCAGCCCGCGGCACGGATCGTCATCTCGAACGTTCCGGGCACGCCCCGGAAGGCGTCGTGGCGCTCTCCGGTCGAGCCATCCAGGCTGAGCGACATCGTCTGGATCCCGGCCGCCTTGAGCGCCCGGAGCCGCTCGGGGGTCATCTCGGCGGTCGCCGAGGGAGCCAGCGAGGCGCCGATCCCGCGCTCGGTCGCGGCCGCCACGAGGGTCTCGAGGTCCGGCCGGCGAAGCGGGTCGCCGCCGGTGAAGACGACGTGAGGATACGGCCGGCCGAAGCCGGTGATCCGGTCGAGGAGCGCGAAGCCCTCTTCGGTCGTCAGCTCGTCCGGGGCGCGCTCGGGGATCGCCTCGGCGCGGCAGTGGCGACAGGCCAGGCCGCACGAGAGGGTGGTCTCCCAGTAGACGAGCATCGGGGCCCGGGCGTAGACGTAGCCTTCCGGCCTGACCGAGCCGACCGGGCCGATCCCGCTCGGATGCCCACCGGGCGGCCCGCCCGGATGTCGACCGGCCCGCCCGCCCGGATGTCGACCGGCCCGCCCGCCGGCTGGTTGTCCGATCGCCTGATCCATCGTGCTCGCTCCTGTCGTTCGGTCAGCCGTCACGTGCCGATCGCCCGCCGGCGCGGTCGCCGGCCGTGCGCCCGGTGTCCTGGCCCTCACCGGCCAGGGCCGCCGTCGCGACGTCGGCCAGCCCGGCGATGAAGATCGGGTCGTCGTTCATCGAGCGAGCCCGCTCGAGTCGGACGCCGGCTTCGCGCGCGATCCCCTGGGCCTCGATGTCGATGTCGTAGAGAACCTCGAGGTGGTCGGCGACGAAGCCGACCGGGCAGACGACGAGCTCGCGGACCCCCTCGCCCGCCAGCCGGCGGATCTCGTCGCCCAGATCCGGTCCGAGCCACGGCTCGCCCGTCCGGCCCGCGCTCTGGAAGGCGAAGTCGTAGCCGGCCAGCCCGAGGCGGTCGGCGACGAGGGCCGCGGTTCGGGCGAGCTCGTCGGGATAGCGGTCGCCCTCGGCCACGACTCGCGCGGGCAGGCTGTGGGCGGTGAAGACGACGCGCACCCGGTCCGGGTCCGGGAACCGGGCCAGCGCCTCGCCGGTCGCCGCCGCGAGCGCCTCGATCAGACGTGGCTGGTCGTGCCACGAGTCGACGAAGACGAGCTCCGGGGCGGGTTCGCCGCGCTCGCGGAGACCGGCGATCGCCGCCTCGACCGCCCGCCGGTAGCCGGCCGCGTTCGACGAGCGCTGGGGGGCGAGGGCGATCGCGACGAACCGTTCCACGCCCTC
>JAKAHU010000200.1 GCA_021825385.1 Chloroflexota bacterium
GTCGAGCGCATCAGGCTCAGCTCGATCGAGCCCCAGCACGTCGACGACGAGCTGCTCGAGGTCTGGGCGGGGGCGCCCGGCCGCTGCCTGCCGCACCTCCACCTGCCGCTCCAGTCGGGCGACGACGGCGTCCTGCGCCGGATGGGCCGGCGCTACGACGGCACCGCCTACGCCGCGGTCGTCGAGCGGGCTCGGGCCGCGATCCCCGGCCTCGCCCTCCACGCCGACGTGATCGCCGGGTTCCCGACCGAAGACGAGGCGGCCTGGCAGCGGAGCCTCGGTTTCATCCGCGCGCTCGAGCCGGCCGGCCTGCACGTCTTCCGCTACTCGGCCCGGGCCGGGACACCCGCGACCCGGATGGCCGGCCAGGTCGACGAGGCGACGAAGCGCCGGCGGGCGGCCGAGCTGCTCGCCCTGGCGGCCGAGTGCCGGGCCAGGTTCGCCGCGCACCAGCTCGGGGCCGAGCTGTCCGTCCTGTTCGAGACCCGGCTGCCCGACGGTCGCTGGCTCGGCCACGCCGGGAACTACGTCGCGGTCGCGGTCGCCCCACCCGATCCCGGGGGTCTGGCCAACGCGATCGGCCGGGTCCGGGTGACCGGGATCGATCCCGTCCGGGCGGACCGGGTCGTCGGACGACTCGAGTCGATCGATCGCCCGCTCGCCTTCCTTGATCGCCCTGCTGGAGGACCCGATGGCTGACTGTCTGTTCTGCCGGATCGTGGCCGGGGAGGTGCCCGCGGAGGTCGTCCACGCCGACGACATGGTCGTCGCGATCCGAGACATCTCGCCCCGCGCCCCGACCCACCTGCTCCTCCTGCCGCGCCGCCACATCGCCTCCGCGGCCGAGCTGACCGAGGCCGACGGCCCGATGCTCGGCCGGCTGTTCGCGGTTGCCGCCGAGCTCGCCCGGGGCGCGGGCCTCGGCGAGCGCGGCTACCGGCTGGTGACGAACGTGGGGCGCGAGGCCGGCCAGTCGGTGAACCACCTCCACGTCCACCTGCTCGGCGGGCGGCGGCTGGGCTGGCCGCCCGGATGAACGCCCACGCTCGCCGCCGCGCCTCGGCCATCGCCGCCCTCGGGCTCGGCCTCGCCGTCGCCCTCGCCGGGTGCGGGATCGCGGCCCCGAGTCAGCTCCCGGCGGTGAGCCCGAGCCCGCTGCCCCAGGCCAGCCTGTCGGGCTCGATCGAGCTGACCCGGGGGCTGGTCGAGGCCGCCCTGAAGGCATCCGGATTCGGGCTGATCCGTCCCCCGGTCCCGTTCCGCCCGCCCGAGAGCCCGGCCCTGATCGAGATCCCGCGGGCCGTCTTCCAGGTCGTGCTCGGCCAGGACCCGAACGGCGGGTTCCTCGTCATCTACGAGTTCCCGGATGCGCCGAGCGCCCACGCGGCCGGGCTGGCCCAGGCGCGCTGGCTCGCCAGCGGGCCGGGCGCGATCCAGTTCGCGCTCGACGAGCAGCACGTCGTGCGCCAGGTGGGCACGACCCTGGTCACGTTCAGCTGGTCGCCCGCCAGCGCTCCCGATCCGCGAACCGGGGAGATCGCGGCCGTCCTCCAGACCGTCGGGCAGGGGATCCCCGTCCAGCGCTAGCTCGGGCCTGGTCGGAGCGTTCCGATCCCCCCGCCGCCCGCCTACGGCCCCCGGCCTACGGCCCCCGGCCCCCGCGGGCCCCGGCCTACGTGCCTTCGTTGCCGATCCGTCCGGCCTCCTCGACGGCGACCCAGGCCCGGACCTGGTCGCGCCGCACCTTGAGGGTGTGGGTGCGGGGGAAATCCACGGCCGGCCAGAGCCGCCAGCCGTCGATCCGCTGGTGGACCGCCAGGCTGGCGTTGGCCGCCCGGACGGCCGCGTCGATCTGGGCCCGCACGGCCTGTGGATCGTCGCCCAGGCCCTCCGGGCGCGCCGCCGGGATGTCGCCCCCGCCGGGAAGGCGCGGGCCGTCGGGGGCGAGGACGACCGCCTCGATCCGCCCGGGGCGTGTCTCGAGCACGACCGAGTCGCGGATCCCGGCCATCCGGAGCGCGTTCTCGACGTCCTCGGGGAAGACGTTCAGGCCGTTGGGCAGGACGATCATGTCGCGGGTCCGGCCCATCAGGATCAGCCGCCCGCGCGAGTCGAGGCGGCCGGCGTCGCCGGTGTGGAACCACCCCTCCGCGTCGAAGGCCGCGGCGGTCGCCTCCGGGTCCCGCCAGTAGCCCTTGAACAGGCCCGGACCGCGGAGCAGGACCTCGCCGTCGGGAGCGATCCGGAGCTCCTGGGGTGGCATCGGGCGTCCGACCGTGCCCGGGGCGTGATCGCGGAGCGTGTTGCAGGTGCCGAAACTGCACTCGGTCGAGCCGTAGCCCTGGATGACCGTGATCCCGAGGTCCTCCCAGGCCTGCTGGAGGGCCGGCGGCAGGAAGGCCCCCGCTGAGACAAAGAGCCGGAAGTGGCCGCCAAGCTGGGCATGGATGCGCCGGAACAGGAGTCGTCGGAGCAGGTAGGGCAGGTGGCGGGCCAGCCGTCGCAGGCGTTCGAAGGCCGCTCGCCGGCCGGTCCTGTCGACCTCGCGCTCGATCGCGCTCCAGAACAGGTCGAGGACCTGCGGCACGACGATCATCGAGGTCGTCCGGTGGTCGCGGATCGCCTCGAGGATCGCCCGCGGGTTCCGGCTCCGGACGTAGAGGATGTCCGCCCCGACGTCGAGGGCATAGAACAGCCCGACCGCCTGCTCGAACAGGTGCGAGAGCGGCAGGAGCGAGACGACCCGGTGGTGGAGAGGCGGGATCACCCGGTGGATCATGCCGATCGCCGCCATCACGTTGTCGTGGGCGAGCATCACCCCCTTCGGCGCACCGGTCGTGCCGGAGGTGAAGATGACGTCGAACACCTCGTCGGGTCGCGGTCGCTCCCAGCCGGCCTGGCGGGCCTCCCAGTCGGGCGGAAACGTCGCGTCGGGGTCGGCGGTCAGGTCGTCGATCGTGGAGGCCGGGAGCTCGCCCAGGCCGGCCTCGCGGGGGTCCGGTGCGTCCCGGCCGGTGCCGAGCACGAGGTGACGCGGCTCGGCCCGGGCGACGATCCGACCGATCGTATCCGGCGCCATCCGCAGGTCGAGCGGGACGAGAACGAGCCGGGCCCGCAGCGCCCCGAAGTAAACGGCGGCGAGGGCCGGCGCCGAGGGCGCCCAGCTCAGGAGCCGATCGCCGGGCTCCAGGCCGAGCGCGCGCAGCCGCCAGGCCGCCAGACGGCTGCGCCAATCGAGCTCGCGGTAGCTCCAGCGAACGATCGTTCCGTCGTCGAGCCGGAGCCCGAGCGCGGTCCGATCACCGTACCGCTCGGCCCCCCGCTCGACGATCTCGAGCACCGTCTCCATCGTCAAATCGTACCCCGCCCCCGAGCTGGTCCGGCCAGGAGTCCGGCCCCCCGACCGGTGGGAGCTCAGGCTGCCCGCCGGCCGCCGTCGGACACCTCGGCGGCGGGCGGATGCTCGTCCCCCAGCGAGAGGTAGAGCTCCTCCTCCTGGGCCAGGTGAAGATCGAGGATTGCCGAGAGCGAGTAGAGAACCCGCCGGATGTCACGCAGCTCGTCTGCCTCGGGCCGCGGCCCGGCCGTGGAGCCGCCCTCCGGGCCGCCCTCCGGTTCGCTCTCGCGTCCGTCGCCCGGGTCGGCTCCCGCCCCGGGCAGATCGTCGACCAGGCGCCGGAAGAGCCGGACCAGGTGGAAGATCTCTCGGTGCGTCCGGCTGAGCGCGGCGGTCGGGTCGTCACCGCCGATCGCCTTCGAGAGGGTCGGGTAGATCGTGTGCTCCTCGAGCTCTTCATGAGGGATCAGGCGCTGGTCGAGGAAGCTGCGCACGACGGCCAGCTCGGCGCCCAGCTCACCCCCGGCGAGGAGGTCGAGTCGGTCGGCCAGGCGCCGGATGCCCGCGATCGCCGGGCGCAGCTGGCGGTGCTCGGAGCGGAGCCGCTCGCTCGTCTCGGTCCAGCCGGCGATCCGGACGGTGGCCACCCGGCCGCCGCCGAGCGCTCGCAGCGCATTCAGGATGGCGAGCACGTCGATCCCTTCCTGGAGCAGGGCGCCGGCGACGGGGGGCAGGGATCCGCCCGCCGCGACGACCATCGCGCCGAGTGACAGCCCCATCCCGAGCACGACGCTCTCGAGCGCGATCCGGCGCGCCCGGCGGGCGATCGCGATCGCCTCGGCGAGCCGGTCGAGCCGGTCGACGAGGACGACGATGTCGGCCGCCTCGGAGGAGGCCGAGGTTCCCCGGGCACCCATCGCCACCCCGACGTCGGCGGCGGCCAGGGCCGGCGCGTCGTTGATCCCGTCGCCGACCATGACCGTCGTGCCGGTTGCGTCGGCCCGCTCGGCGGCGACCGCGTCCACCTTGTCGGCCGGCGAGCGTTCGGCCAGGAACCCGTCCACACCGAGAGCGGCGGCCACGGTCTCGGCCACGACCGGATGGTCGCCGGTGACCATGACGATCCGTTCCACGCCCACCCGGCGGAGGAGCCGGATCGCCCGCGGCGACTCGGGCCGGATCGGGTCCTCGAGCACGAGCGCGCCGGCGAGCTCCCCGTCGAGCTGGACGAAGACGTTCGTGGCGGCCTCGATCGTCGTCCGCCGTCGCAGGTCGCGCGCCCAGGCCGGGAGCGGTCCCCGGCCAGACACCCAGTCCTCGTTGCCCAGGGCGACCCGCCGCCGATCGACCAGGCCGCTGATCCCGGCCCCGGCCTGCTCGATGACCTCGCTCGGGAAGCTGAGCTCCAACTCGCGCAGGGTGGCGCTCCGGACGATCGCTTCGGCCAGGACGTGGGGCGAGACCTGCTCGAGCGAGGCCGCCAGGCGGAGGAGCTCGTCGGGGTCCTGGCCGGGTGCCGGCTCGACCTCGGCCAGATGGGGCACGCCGGCGGTCAGGGTCCCGGTCTTGTCGAACAAGAGCACGCTCGTCCGGGCGAGCGTCTCGAGCGCGCCCCCGCCCTTGACGATGATTCCGCGCCTCGCCGAGCGGGAGATCCCGGCCACGATCGCGATCGGGGCGGCGAGCAGGAGCGGGCAGGGGGTGGCCACGACGAGCACCGCCAGGGCTCGGACCGGGTCGCCCGAGACGAGCCAGGCGGTCCCGGCCACCGCCAGCGTCAGGGGCACGAACAGGAGCGCCCAGCGGTCGGCGAGCCGGACGAACGGTGCTTTCGAGGCCTGTGCCTCGGTGACCAGCCGGACGATCCCGGCGTACGTGCTCGCCTCGGCCGTGGCCGTCGCCCGAATCCGGAACGGGCCGCCGGCGTTGACCGTCCCGCTCGCGACCCGCTCGCCGACCTCGCGCGCGACGAGCCTCGACTCACCGGTCAGGGCGCTCTCGTCGAGGGTCGCCCCGCTGGTCAGCACGAGTCCGTCGACCGGCACGATCTCGCCCGGCTTGACGAGCAGGACATCGCCGATCCGGACCTCCTCGATGGGCGGGCTCGTCAGCTCTCCATCCTCGTAGCGGTGGACGACCCGCGGCGCGCGCGAGAGGAGCGTCGAGAGCTCGCGCCGGGCCCGGCCTTCCGCGTAGCGGTCGAGCCACTGGCCGGTGGCGAGCATCAGCCCGATCACCGCCCCGGCCAGGTACTCGCCGAGAGCGAGCGCGCCGGCCATCGCGAGCAGGGCGATCAGGTCGACCCCGGTCCGGCCGTGGCGCAGGTCGTCGACGATCCCGACCAGGAGCCGGCCCGAGACGAGGGCCGATGCCGCGCCCCAGACGAGGTCGGCCGCGATCGCCTGTCCGGCCAGGCGGGCCAGGAGGCCGGCCGCGAGCGCCAAGGCGGTGAACGGCAGGAGCCCCCGGTCGACGAGATGCAGCACGACCCCCTCATCGTACGGCGTCCGGGACCGCGGCAGAACGCGTTGCGCCCGGCCCCCGGCGTGCTCGGGGTGGTCGTGACCTTCGGCCCGCTCGATCCCGGTCGAAGCGCCGTTTGACCAGGCCCGAAGGCTCGGCTAGACTCCCCGAGCCTGTCGACGGGCGCTCGTGCGCGCCGTCGAGACGCGGCGTGCCGCCGGCCACCGGCGCGCTGCGGGTACCAGCATGAGGCCCGGGGAGGTGATTCCGGCATTGGCAGAAGTCCGAGTGGGTGAGAACGAGACCTTCGAGAGCGCCCTGCGCCGCTTCAACAAGAAGATTCAGCAAAGCGGCATCCTCGCCGAGGCCCGCCGCCGCGAGCACTACGAGAAGCCGAGCGTGAAGCGCAAGCGCAAGGAAGCCAAGCGCAAGAAGGCCGCCCGCACGCAGCAGGGCTAGGTCGGTCAGCCGGCCCGGTCCCGAGGTGCCATTCCGGTGTCCCTGAGCGAACGGATCCACGAGGACCTGACCGCCGCGATGCGGTCAGGTGACGCGCTGCGGCGCGACGTGCTCCGGATGGTGGCGAACGCCGCCTACAACCTCGAGAAGCAACACCGTCGACCCCTGACCGACGACGAGCTGCTGGCCGTGCTCGTGCGCGAGGTGAAGACTCGCCGCGAGTCGGTCGAGGCATTCCGCGCCGGCGGCCGCGAGGACCTGGCGGCGAAGGAGGAGTCGGAGATCGCGATCCTCCAGGGCTACCTGCCCCAGGCCCTGAGCGAGGACGAACTGGCCGCGCTCATCGATGAGGCGATCGCCGCGACCGGCGCCGCCTCGGCGCGGGACCTCGGCCGGGTGATGGGCTGGCTTGCCCCCCGGACCCGGGGCCGGGCCGACGGGCGGCGCGTCGCCGAGCTCGTCGCCCGGGCGCTTGCCCGTGCCGATGGCGCGGCCCAGGATGCCCAGCCGGGCGGGCCGTCGGCCGGCCAGCCG
>JAKAHU010000201.1 GCA_021825385.1 Chloroflexota bacterium
GCGGCAGGCTCGTGCTCCCGGCCTCGGCGTACGCCGAGATCCTGGTGGCGCCGCACCGTCGGGGCGGCGAGGCAGTCGACACGGTCGACGCCTTCGTGGACGCACTGCCGGCGAGCGTCGAGCCCATCACCCGAGCGATCGCTGCCAGAGCCGCCGACCTGCGCGCCCGTCACGGCACCCGGTTGAGGTTGCCCGACTCCCTGGTCATCGCGACTGCAGTTGTGCTCGGGGCGACGCGCGTGGTCACCACCGATGCAGGGTGGCCCGAAGTGCCCGTGCCAGTGGACCTGGTCTCAGCCCGCGGGGAGTGATTCCCGCGACAACATGACACGCCGAGTTCGTCTGACGTCAGGGCGCCGGTGGCAGACGCAGCGGTCTCTCTCCGCACAGCTCCGGCAAGAGGCTGAGCGCCGGCTGACCGCAGCTGGTGGACTGGAGGCTCGAAGCTTTGGTCGGGGCGAGAGGCGTTGCCCCGCGACCACCGACCTTCCGATCACCATGCGGCTGGCCGAGCCGCCCGAGCCCTGCGAGTGGCTGCGAAGCGCGTGACGCGCAGAACGTCCCGATCAGCCGCCCGCGCCACCGACCGCGAGGTCGCAGTGGTCGCAGCCGTCCTGGTCGCGGGCTCTGAGCAGGCGGCCGCCCGCGGCCTCGGGTGGTCGTACTCGACGGTCAAACACCACCTGGCGAACGCTCGGTCCAAGGTCGGGGCGACGACCACGGCGCAGCTCGTGTGGATCCTGGCGCCGCGGCTACCCGAACCCTCGCCGGCTGACCCGGCGGTCGAGGTCAGTACTCGCCCGTGATAGCCCCGGACGTCAGGTGCGGAGCGGCACTGCCCGGATCACGACGTACCCCGCCTGCGACGCCACGCGCCCGGCCTCGGAGAACCCGTGGTCGGCGAGCATCGCTCCGAGCTCGCGGGCGGGCCACGTGGCGCCCGTCCCCGGGCGACTGGGGAGCTTGCTCTCCTGGTAGCAGTAGAGAAGGTCGCAGCCGTAGATGATCGGCGAGGTCGGATCGGCCGCATCCGTCGTGGGATCGCCCGACACGGCGGACTCGGCGAGGAGCAGCGAACCACCCGGACGCAGCGCGGCGCGCATCCCGTCGAGGACCCCGGACGGATCGGTCACATGGTGGAAGGCGTCGAACATGCAGACAAGGTCGAAGCTAGCCCTTGGCATGGCACCGCCATCGACCGCCTCGAAGCGCAGGTTCGCGAGGCCCTCCGCCGCCGCGGCGGCAACTGCCTCCCGGACCGTCGCAACATCCACGTCGTAGCCGACGAAGCGCGAGGCGGGGAATGCGCTCGCCAGGATCCGCAGCGCGGTGCCGCTGCCCGGCCCGACTTCGGCGACGTCGATGCCGCGCTCGAGGGCGGCCGCCAGCTCAGGGTGGCCGGCGATCCACTCGTCGAGGAGGAAGGCGCGGTATGTCGGGGCGTTCACCCGCTCCGACGTCATCCCGAGCGCGGCCTGGAACTCCGCCGACCCGATGCCGTCCCCGTCGCGGATCGCCGTGACGACGCGCGGCAGGAGCGACCCGAGCGGCACGAGCAGCTCGACGACCGCGCGGACGTCGATCGGGACACCGCCGCGGAGCAGCCCGAGGGTCTCCTCGCGCGGCTCGAAGCGTCCATCCGCCACCGTCGCATAGCCCGCGGCGACCATCGCATCTGCCCAGCGGGCGGCGTTGTCGGGGTCGACCCCGGCCACCGCGGCGAGCTCAGCGGCGCTCCCGCCACCGGCTAGAAGGGGGTCGATCAAGCCCGTCCGTATCCCGAGCGCGAGCGCCGTCACTGCGTACCAGCGGGCGACATCCTCGAAGAGTTGCGGCAGCTCGCTCATAGCCCATCCTCTCCTCGTCATGGCGACCGGATCAGATGAGCCGGCTTGCCACCGCGCACGATCCGGCCGCTGCCCGCGAGTTTCCGCGGATTTCCCTGCAAGGTCGCTGCGTCGCGCATGGCTGAGGGTACTCGCGGCGACACGAGGAGAAGAAGGCGCACCCGCGCACGCCGCTGCGGGCGCACCAGGGCCCGCCACCAGTGGAATGATTGCCCTACCGACTGGAAGTCGCGACGGGATCGACGAGGAGGAGCTGATGCTGGCGGACGATGTGACGCGAGCCGAGATCGAGGGCCTCGTTCGCGAGACGTATCGCCGGATGTCGACGCCGGGAGCGGACCCCGGCGAGCTGTTCGCGCATCCCGACATGACGGTGGCGGGCTCCGGACAGGGCGAGCTGATGTACGGACCGGAGGTGGTCGGTCAGGTCGGGCGGACCATCGCCGGATGGGGCTTTACGTGGACTCCGGAGGAGGTCAGAGTCTGGCGCGAGCGGGACGTGGCCTGGGCCCAGGTCCTCGGCGTGGTCATCACCCGCCGCGACGGCGTCGAGGAGTCGGTCCCCTACTGGACGACCGGCGTCTTCGCCAGGGATGAGTCAGGCTGGCAGTGGCGCTACTGGGGCGGCGCCGAGCCGCAGGCGGAGCCGAGGGTCTAGCGCACGGGACGGAGGAGCCTCACATGACGGATGTCGCCGCGCGCGTCGAGACCCACGAAGCGGACATGTGGGCGCGGATGGCGGCCGCGACCGGCGCCGTCGGGAGCGATCCCCTGGGCGCACGCGTGGATCGAAGCGGCCGCGTCCCGCTGTTCGCGCTCATGGCCCTCAACGTCCCGCTGTTCAATCGGGTGGTCTCCCTCGGCGTGGCCGAGCCGGCCGACGACGCGGAGATCGACCGGCCGCGCGTGGCCTCGTCGACGCCGGGATCCGGCAGGCGAAGACGTGGCGGCGTCCGGCGCTCGTCCCGGTCGAGCCGGCCACCTTCCGACGCATTCGTCGACGTTTCCGGAGTGGGGGTACCTGGGCAGGGCATCGTGATCAACCCCGGCCCACGTGGTGCGGACCCACCCGCTCCAGATTGCCGCTGACGTCCCGATCACCGCCTGGCCTTCAAGCTACGATCCGCCGTCAGACGGGCGGGTACGTGTCGTTCCTGCGCCGGCTGCTCGGCGGATCACCCCAGCCTCAGCCCGCGGTCTCTGTCGCCCTCCAGGCGACCACTCGTTACGACGACACGGATCAGTTGGCGGTCGTCACCGTCGCTGGTGCTCACGTTCCGGCCACCATCTATCAGGACTTCCGGGGGCGGAGGCGGCGGGACCTTGATGTGGAGCTGCAATACAGGGCCTTAGGGATTAGGCAAGCTCGGGGCAACCTCCGCGGCCCGGCCTCGGGTTTGCCGGACGGCGGCTCAGGCGCAGGCCGGCGGCGGAAGCCAGCCGCGGCGGGAGGCCTCGCCAACGGCTCCGGCGGTGGTTGTGGCGCCCAGGGCTGCGCGTGCCTGCGCTAGGCGTCGGTCGGCCGTACGGCTGCTCATACCGAGACAGCAGGCAGCCTCGTCGACTGAGTGACCCCGGGCAATGAGGTCCAGCAGTGCCCACTCTTCCGATCTCAACGGACGCGCCTCCATCGAGTCCGCGGGTCGGGCGTGGCGGGTGACCGGCCCCACGCGCCGGAGGTCGGCGAGGAGTTGCTCTGCGGTGTCGGCCGAGCATGCCGCCAGCAGCAGAAGGCCATGGCCGTCGAGCGCCGCCAGCAGCGCCGCCGCCGCGGTCTGGTCGTTGTCGACGGTGCCCGCAAGGACGGCCGGTCGTTGAGCATTCCGACCGAAGCCCTCAACGACGGTCCATCCCGACCCGATGAGGCGGGACCTAACCTCCGCGAGGATGCCCGGCGCACCCAGCTGGTCATCGACGACGATGATCGGGGGGGCCGGGCGGACGTTGGCGGCGCTGATCGCCTGTGCCCGGGAGTCGACGCGCAGGCGCGCCATCACGCGCGACAGCGCCTGTGCGACCGTGGGCCGGCCCAGACCCATCCGACGGGCAATCTCGCTGTTGGTCAGGCCCTCGCTCACAAGGTCCAAGATCTGCTGCTCGCGGGCCGTCAGCGGCAAAGCGCGACCGCGCTTCCCGGACGGGCGGCCCACCGGCTTGCCCGCCAGGCGCAGGGAGCGACGGACGCGTGCGGCCAGTGGCACGAAGCCCATCGCCTCTGCCCGATCGAGGGCAACGCGCAGCAGGTCTGGTGCGTCGGCGTGCCCGGCCCGCCGGGCCGCCTCGCCCGCGGCCCACAGGCACACGGCCTCACGGGGTGCCATGAAGGGCGCCCACCTCACCGCCGCTTCCCCGAACCGGTCTCGAGCCCCTGCAGGCGCGTCGAAGAGCGCTCGGAGGCCGTCAGCCTCCGCGGTCGCGCCCGCCAAGCAGGCCCATCCGCCAGCCGGCGGGACCGGATCCGGTTGCCTCCCGGCGTCCACCTGCGCCCAGGAGCGGACGAGCGCCGGCAGGACCCGGTTCAGCTCGCCCTGCCTCGGTAACATCGCGGCGACTGCCGACAGCTCGAGGCAGCGGCGGGTCCGGCCCTCCCAGTACGCCGCCTCGGCGGCCTCGTCGAGGCGGTCTGCCTCCTGCGTGGCGTTGGGGAACGGAGCCCAAAGCAGCCGGCGCACCCGCGCGGCCTCGTCCAGCCGCCCGGCCAGCGTGAGCGCGTGCGCGAAATAGAGCGTAGCGCGGTGGCGGATCACGGCCGGCGCCGCGCGTTCCAGCACTCGGTCACCGAGCTCGAGCGCCATCGTGATGTCGCCCGCAAAGGTGTACGACTGGACCGCCTCGGTGAGCAGGACGGTGCCGCGCGCAGGAAGGCCGATCTCGTACTGTCGCTCGCCTTCCCGGTGGGCGAACGCGGCCGCCTCTGAGGCGCCCGCCTCGCACAACAGGGCGTTGTGCAGGGCTTGTGCCGCGGCGCCCGCCGCAGCCTCGTCGCCAGCTGCCCGCGCCGCAGCCCAGGCCCCGCGAAGCGGTTCGAGCGCCCCCGTTCGGCCAAGGAACAGCGCGATCGCGGCCCGCAGCGTCGTTGTCCGGTACGCCGACGGCAGAGTGCCCGCCGTCGCGAGCGCCTCGTCGAGCAGGTTCAGCGCCGCCCCGGGGCTCCCGCTGAACACCAGTTGGCGGGCGCGAGCACATGTGAGCTCCAGCTCCCCTGCTGTGGCGGGCGGCCAGGCGGCGGGCGCCTGTTCGAGCACGCGTCTCGCCGCCTCACCCTGGCCGATCGACCACAACGCATCCCCGAGGAGGGCGTCCCGCAAAGCCCTGGCCTCAGGGTCGCCCTCGATCGGCTGCCGCATGAGGCGTACTACGGCCTCGTCCTCGCCGAGGTCGCGGTAGGCGCGGGCGGCATCGAGCCGGAACGTGTCAGCGGTTGCGCCCGGCGCGCTGGCGGCAAGGATCTCGAGCAGGGCGGCGCGGCGCGCGAGTGTCGCGCCCGCGAGGGCTGGTGCAGCAACATCGAGCGCCTCGGCCGGGTCACCCGCATCGAGCAGAAAGCCGGCGATCTCCAAGGGGTCGTCAACGAGCCTGGCCAGCTCCCGCCGGAGCGCTGGCTGCTCATCCGCCGGAATGAGCGGCTGGATCGCGTCGCGCAACACCGCGTGCCGCAACTGGGCCTCCCCGGCCCGAACGGCCACCAGGCTACGTGCGGTCAGCTCGTCAATACCAGCCGGCAGGCGGGTAACCGCAATCGGCTTTCCCGCAAGGACAAGGAGCCAGAGTAGACGCTGTTCCATCGGCGACAGGCCTGCGACACGGTCCGCCATCGCGCGGCGCATCGTGGGTGATTCGTTGCCGTCGCGCACCAGCTCCTCGATCAGCAACGGATTGCCTGCTGCGCGGTCAAGGATTCGCGCAAGGCGGACGGAGGTGATGCTCGGCAGGATGCGCCGGGCGATCGAAGCCGCCGACGCCGCGTCGATCTCGGCGATCTCGATGTGGACCCAGGGCACCTCTCTCAGCTCACCTGTCGGTACGTGCCGGCTGGCGACGACGAGGGCGACTCGGCCCGCCAGTCGGGCGATCGCACGGCATGAGTCGTGGTCGGCCCAGTGGGCGTCATCGACGAACAGGACGTCCGGGCCGACTGCGCGCTCCACGTCGCCTGCCACCTGCTCGGCATCGCCGGACGACTCGCGCGAGATCTCTCTCGGCAGCGCGTGAAACGGCACCGGGCCGAGGGTGGCGATGCCCGCTCCCTCGTGAAGCCGGCGGCCGCTCCGGGCGACGGCCGCGCGGACCAGAGTGGTCTTGCCGATGCCCGGCTCGCCCACGACCCAGATCGGTCGGTCGGCGGCCAGCGCGGTCGCGACACGGGCGCACTCGGATTCGCGTCCGATGAGGTCTGCCCAGCCGTCCACGTCCACCCCGGGAATCATGAGCGGCTGAAGCGGTCTCGGAACCTGCGGCCAGCGAGGCAGCATGCCGCACTTTCCTCTCGCGGAAGTTCTCCGGCGCCTCGCCGATCGCGCGTTCGCGCAGTCCTTCGTTCGCCTTGAGGCCTCAGCCGGCCACCTATGTCTGCTGCACGTGAGTAGTACGAAAAGGGTGAGCAAGTCAATCGTGACATAACAAACGGCATGGGATGAGAGGCCGATCGTCGTTCTGACACCGGCCATTCGGCCCCCTGCGACCCGAGTTTCCTCCGGAGCGGGTGAGCATGCACGACTTCGTCCTGCCCGAGCCCGGGCGGGCCAGCCCCTACGGCGTCTGCGACCTCGCCGCCAACGAGGCCTGGGTGAGCGTCGGCACCGACCACGACACGGCGGCGTTCGCCGTGGAGAGCATCCGCCGCTGGTGGGCGACGATGGGTGCGCCCCTCTACCCCGACGCCAAGCGCCTGCTGGTCACCGCCGACGCCGGCGGCAGCAACGGCTACCGGCT
>JAKAHU010000007.1 GCA_021825385.1 Chloroflexota bacterium
GGCGGCACGACGGCCGGCGCGGTCGGCTCGCTGCGGGGGCCGCCGGGCCTCCCGGCCGCGTCAGTCGCGACGGAGCACGTACCCCACGCCACGCACCGTCTGGAGCAGCTCCGGGTTCGCCGGGTCGGCCTCCACCTCCACGCGCAGCCAGTGCACGTGGACGTCCACCGTGCGCGTCTCGCCCGCGTAGTCGTAGCCCCAGACGTGCTCGAGCAGCTGGTCGCGGGTGAACACCTGGCCCGGGTTGCGCAGCAGGAACGCCAGCAGCTCGAACGCCTTGGGCTTGATGGGGACGGGCCTGCCGTCTCGCAGGAGCCGGTGGCCCGCCAAGTCCACCTGCACCCGGCCGAGGTCCACCGGCGGCGGGACCTGCGCGGCCGCGGCAGCATCGGTCGGGACGGCGGCGGACGACGTCGCGAGCCGGTCCTGGCGGCGGAAGATGCCGCGGATGCGGGCGGACAGCTCGCGCAGCGAGAACGGCTTGGTCACGTAGTCGTCCGCGCCGAGCTCCAGGCCGACCACCTTGTCCACCTCGGAGTCCCGCGCCGTCAGCATCACGATGGGCACCGACGACTCGGCGCGCAGGATCCGGCACACCTCCACGCCCGAGAGCTCGGGCAGCATGAGGTCCAGCAGGACGAGGTCCGGGTGCTCGGAGCGGAACGCCTCGAGGGCCTCGCGCCCGTCCGCGGCCGCCACGGCGCGGAACCCCTCGAGCTCGAGCGCCTCGACGAGGGTCTCCCGCAGCGTTGCCTCGTCGTCAACGACGAGAATCGTCCGTGCCATGCGGGCGCCATCGTCGGGCGGGGTTGTTAACGGCTGGTTCACAGCCGGTCAACCCTTCGTGGGCGCCCGGGCGCGGCGCGACGGGCCATGGCCCCGAGGATCGCGGGAGACGAGGCGGCGGCCGCCAGTCGAGAGAGGCCGTCGACGGCGCGGACCACGGCGGCCGGCTCAGCCCGCCGCGCGGAGGGCGGCGACCGCGGCGTCCATCCGGGCGAGCGTCCGCTCCCGGCCGAGCGCGACGAGCACGTCGAACAGCGGGGGCGTCGCCGCCTGGCCGGTCACCGCCATGCGGATCGCCATGAACAGGTCACCGGGCTTCCAGCCCCGGGCCTCGACCAGCGCGCGCAGCGGCGGCTCCAGCTCGTCGGCCTCCCAGGTCACCGCGTCGTGCGCGGCGAGCGCCTCCCGGGCAGCCATCAGCCCGTCGATGGCCGTGGCGGCGTCCCAGCGCCTGGGGACCAGCAGGGCAGGGTCCGGCACCAGGTCGCGCCACAGGAAGCCCACCACGTCGGTGATCGACGCCAAGGTGCTCAGCCGCTCGCGGACGATCGGCAGCAGCGTCGTCAGCTCCTCTTCCGACGGGGCCCGCCCGATCTGCCCGGCTGCGGCCGCGGCGTCCGTGAAGGGCAGCAGGCGGGCGACGAGGTCCGTGTCGTCCAGCCGGCGGATCCACTGGCCGTTGAGCCACTCGAGCCGCTCGCGGTCGAACCGGGCGCCGCCCTTCTGGACCTTGTCCAGCTCGAAGCGCGCGGCGATCTCGTCGAGCGTCATCACGTCGTCCTCGGTGCCCGGCGACCAGCCGAGGAACGCGAAGTAGTTGACCAGCGCCTCGCGCGTGAAGCCCTGGGCGATGTAGTCGGCGACCGCGGTCTGGCTCTTGCGCTTGCTCATCTTGGTCCCGTCGGGGTTGAGGATGAGCGGCAGGTGGCCGAACTCGGGGATCTCGTAGCCCAGCGCCTCGAACAGCAGGATGTGCTTGGGCGTGTTGCTGATGTGGTCCTCGCCGCGGATCACGTGGCTGATCCGCATCGCCATGTCGTCCACGACCACGGTGAAGTGGTAGAGCGGGTTGCCGTCCGCGCGGACGATGACGAAGTCACCGCCGAGGTTGGCGGTGTCGATCTCCACGCGGTCGCGCACGAGGTCGTTCCAGCCCACGACGCCCGGGCGAACGCGAAAGCGGACGGCACCCCGGCGGCCCTCGGCCTCGAAGGCGTCCCGCTCGCCGGGCGTGAGGCGCGCGCAACGGCCGGAGTAGGCCGGCGGGAGCTTCGCCGCGTCGCGCGCCCTGCGCTCAGCCTCGAGCTCCTCGGGCGTGCAATAGCAGCGGTAGGCGAGGTCCTTGGCCAGCAGCACGTCTGCGGCAGCGGCGTACAGGTCCAGGCGCTGCATCTGCCGATAGGGCGCGAAGGGGCCCGCCTCCTCCAGGCCGGCCACGCCCGGGCCCTCGTCCCAGGTGATGCCCAGCCAGTGGAGCCCGTCGAGGATGTCCTTCTCGAAGGCCGCGGTGCTCCGCGCCACGTCGGTGTCCTCGAGGCGCAGCAGGAACGTGCCGCCGGTGTGGCGGGCGAACAGGTAGTTGAACAGCGCGGTGCGCGCGGTGCCGATGTGGAGCGGGCCGGTCGGGCTCGGCGCGATGCGGACGCGGATGTCGGGGGCCATGCGCGAATTGTACGGGCGGGGGCGGGCCGCCCGGCGGGGGCGGCGGGGCGCCGATGCGCCGATGCGCCGGGGCGGTGTCAGCCGGCGAGCTCGCCCACCGGGGCAAGCTCGAACTCGGGGACCGCTTCCGCAACCAGCCGGCCGCGCGGGTCGTAGCTCGGCGGGCGGTGGTACCTGGCCAGCGCCCGGACAGCCGCCGCATCCAGGACGCCGACCTGAGCCAGCGCCTCCACCGACGCGGCGTACGTGCCACGGTCGTAGCCGTCGCCGTCCTCGATCTTGAGGGCGAGCCCGGTCGGGCGGGTGTCGGCCGTCCCGGTGCGCGGGCCCGCGAGGATCCCCACGCCGCGCAGCGCCTCCATGCCGCTCTTGCTCACGAGGCGCCCGGGCGCGGCCTTCATCAGCGCGCTGTCGAGCCGCTCCCGGGTCCCGGCAACCAGCTCCGGGTGGCGAAGCATCGCGTCGCGGACCACGATCAGGTGCGGCGCCAGCACCGCCCGCCCGTCACTCGCCGGCACGGCCTCGGGCGCCGCGAGCATCGCGAACGCACGGGCGACGTCGCGCAGGCGGAAGGCGTAGGTGGGGATGCCGCAGCCGTCGATCCCCGTCCGGAGCTGGCCGGGCCGGACGCCGAAGGCCGACGCCACGGTCTCGGCGTAGGCGCGCTGTGCGGGGTGGTCCGCCTCCCAGTAGCCGTCCGGGCTCCAGCCCCCGAGCTTGGCCAGCAGGACGAACACCGAGTGCTGGCCCGAGCACATGTGGCGCAGCGGGCTGGGGCGCTCCCCGTCGCGCGCGAGCCGGGCCGCGGTCAACTCGTCGAGCGGCATGCCCTCGGTGCCGCAGGCGAGCACGCTGGCAGCAACGCCGACGCGCCGGTAGAGCGCCTGCAGCGTGCGGACGTGGATGTCCTCGCCGGAGTGGGACGAGGCCATGATCGCGATCTCGTCCGTGGCGAGATCGAACTCCGTGCGACCCCCGGCCCGGAGCAGCGCAACGAGCCCGAAGGGCTTCACCGTGGACCGCAGGAACGCCACCCGGTCCGGGTCGCCGATCGCGCGCAGCACCCTGCCGCTCACGTCCGCTTCCACGATGTCGCCGCGGTGGACCGACTCCACGACGCCGTTGCGGACCTGGCGCACCAACACGGGCGGGGTCGTCGGGCGGGATGCCTTGGCGGGGGTGCGAGGGGCCATCGGACGGGAGGATAGCGCGCTAGGATTCGCCCCGAGCAGGCGTCTCGCGGCGGCGCCGCCCAACCCGCCCCGAATCGAGCAGCGCGAGGGATCCCACGTGACCGACTGGCCGAACCTCCACGTGTCCCAGCACCCCGCGGTCCGCCACAAGCTCAGCATCCTGCGCGACGCGAACACCGAGCCCAAGAAGTTCCGAGAGGTCGTGCGCGAGCTCTCGTGGCTGCTGGGCTACGAGGCCCTTGCGGACGCCCACACGCGCCCGATCGACGTCCCGACGCCGCTGGAGGTGATGCAGGGCGAGGAGCTGGCCGACCGCATCGGTTTCGTGCCGATCCTGCGCGCGGGCCTGGGCATGGTGGACGCGTTCCTCGAGCTGATGCCCACGGCGCAGGTCTGGCACCTCGGCCTGTTCCGCGACGAGCGGACGCTCCGCCCGGTCGAGTACTACAACAAGCTCCCCAACAGCGCCACCGTGGACCTGAGCCTGATCCTGGACCCGATGCTCGCCACCGGCGGCTCGGCCACCGCGGCGATCGAGGTCCTCAAGCGCTGGGGCGCGGTGCGGATCAAGCTGGTCAACCTGATCGCGGCGCCCGAGGGCGTGGCGGCCGTCAGCAAGGCGCACCCGGACGTCGAGATCTACTGCGCCGCGCTGGACCGCCAGCTCAACGAGAAGGGCTACATCATGCCGGGCCTCGGCGACGCGGGCGACCGCCAGTTCGGGACGGGCGGCGCGGCCTGACGCCAGGACTCCGGGGCGCCGCGAACTGACGGCGGGGCTCCGGGGGCCCGAGAGCCGCCCGCGTCGCCCCGCCCGGGTCCGCGCCTTGCGCCCGGGCGACGACAGTTGGCGCCCCGCGGTTGTTGAGACCATGTTGAGCGAATCCGACCCGCGCCCCGGCGGCTGAGCGCGGGGCTCCGGGTACCGTTGGGATGCGGGCGGGCGCGTCCACCTCCCCGCCCGCGCAGACGTCAACGCGCCCATCTGGCGTCGGAGCCACCCGTGAACCGCCCTCTCAACGCACATCGACCACCGCTCGGCCGGGCACCGGCCCGAGCCGGTGACGCCCCGGGAGCGCCCCGTGGCTGAGAACCCGCCGCCCGAGCCCCGGACCAGCGTCCCCAGCCGCATCCCGCGCTCCGGCCGCAAGCCGGGCGACCGGCGTGTCCGGGTGGCCCGGCCCGAGGCGCGCTACTTCCGGTACGGGGAACCGGGCACGATCGTCGCCCGCCCCGCGGCCAGCGAGCCCACCTCGGGCGTCGGCCGGCTGGGGTTCGGCGCCCGGCGCGTGCTGTTCGGCCGCGTCCTGTCCACCCACGAGGAGATGGAGCAGCGCCTGCCCAAGTGGAAGGCGCTGCCGATGTTCTCGTCCGACGTGATGAGCTCGGTGGCCTACGCGACCGAGGCGATCCTGGTCACGCTCGCGATCGCCGGGCCGTCCGCGTTCGGCTACATGCTGCCGATCTCGTTCCTGATCGTCGGCCTGCTCGTCCTCGTGACGTTCAGCTACCGCCAGACCATCCGCGCCTACCCGAACGGCGGCGGCAGCTACATCGTCGCCCACGCGAACCTGGGCGTGCTCGCGGGCCTCGTCGCGGCGGCGTCGCTGCTCGTGGACTACGTCCTCACCGTCGCCGTCTCCGTGTCGTCCGGCGTGTACAACCTCGCCTCGGCGCTGCCGATCCTCGACCAGCTGCACCTCGAGGTCCCGCTCATCGTCGCCAGCATCGTCCTCGTCACGATCGTCAACCTGCGCGGGCTCAAGGAAAGCGGGAGCATCTTCGCGGCGCCCACCTACATCTTCCTGGGCTCGATGCTGCTGATGATCGGCCTGGGCGTCGTGCGCACGGCGCTGGGCCAGCACCTCCAGGCGCCCCCGACTCAGGCGTACGCCCCGCCGGTCGCGGGCGTCAGCCTGCTGATTCTGATGCGGGCCTTCGCGGACGGCAGCTCCGCCATGACCGGCACGGAGGCGGTCGCCAACGGCGTGCCCGCGTTCAAGCCCCCGGAGTGGAAGAACGCCCAGATCACGATGGTCGTGATGGCCACCCTGCTGGGCACGATGTTCCTGGGGATGAGCTGGCTGGCCGGCGTGACGGGCGCGGTGCCCAGCACCTCGGGCGATTCCATCCTCTCGCAGATCGCCCAGGCGGTGTTCTACGGGCGGTCCCCGCTCTACTACATCCTGATGTTCGCCACGATGGGCATCCTGGTCCTGGCAGCCCAGACGAGCTTCGCCGACTTCCCCCGCCTGTCGTCAATCCTCGCCCGCGACGGCTACTTCCCCCGCCAGTTCTCGTTCCGCGGCGAGCGGCTGGCGTTCAACTCCGGCATCGTGATGCTGGCGGCCGTGTCCATCCTGCTGGTGGTCGTGTTCGGCGGCGACGTCAACCGCCTGATCCCGCTGTATGCCATCGGCGTGTTCACCTCGTTCACCCTGAGCCAGTCGGGCATGGTCCACCACTGGTGGACCGAGCGCGGGCCGGGCTGGCAGCGGAGCGCCGTGATCAACGGCGTGGGGGCCGCGGCCACGGCGATCGTCGTCGTGGTGTTCGCGATCGCGAAGTTCGCGCTCGGCGCGTGGATCGTGCTCATCATCGTGCCCACGCTGGTCGTGCTGATGCTGCTGATCGGGCGCGAGTACCACGGCGCGGAGATCGAGCTGCACGTCCGGCCGGAGGCTGTCATCGGGCCGCCCAGCCGCGGCCAGCGCGTGATCGTGCCGATGCAGGACATGCGCCGCGACGCGATCCAGGCCATCAAGCTGGGGATGACGATGTCGAAGAGCGTGGTGGCCGTCCACGTCACCGACGACGTGGCAGCGGCCGAGGCGTTCCGCTCGCGCTTCGAGGCACAGGTCCAGGGCGTGGAGCTGGTCATCGTCGAGTCGCCGTATCGTGAGTTCGTCCGCCCGCTGATCCGGTACCTGGAGCTGACCGCGGACCGGGACCAATCGGTGGTCACGATCGTCCTGATCCCCGAGCGGATCATCAACCACTGGTGGGAGCGCCTCCTCTACAACCAGAGCGCGCACCGGCTGCGCGACGCCCTGACAGGCCACCCGGGGATCCTCGTCGCCGACGTGCCGTTCCGACGGCCGCGGTGAGGAGGGCGCCGTGGACACGCTCACCGAGCAGGCTCTCCAGGCGGAGATCGACCGCGAGCTGCGCCTCGTGGACTCGGCGATCGCGATGGTCCGCTCGGGCTCGGCGCGGCGCGTCACGGTGGTCAACCTGCCGCTGGGCACGGCCGTCCTCGAGGCCGCGCGCGCGAGGGCGGCGCTCCACCGGCTGGTCGTGACCCCGGTGTGGTCCGCCGACGACTCGCCGTGCGCGCTGGTGGTGGACGCCGGCGAGGGCTGAGCGGCCGGTCGAGCGCTTTGACGCGCTGCGGGATGCCCCGCCGACGCCCCGCGTCGCCAGGGCATGCCTCGGCGCTGGGCGACCGGGGCGCCCGCTCCGCGCCGGCCGCCGGGGTGTCGTCAGTCGCCCGCCGCCTCGCGCACGCGGTAGCCCACGCCGGGCTCCGCCTCCACCAGTTCCCGGGCGTCGCCGGCGGGGTCGGCCGCGGCCAGCTTGCGCCGCAGCCGCGAGACGTAGACGTGGAGGTAGTGGCCCTCGTCGCTGTAGGCCGTGCCCCACACGGCGCGCAGCAGGCGGCCGCGGGTGAGGACCCGGCCGGGCGCGCCGAGCATCTGCTTGAGCAGCTCGTACTCGCGCGGGGTCAGGGCCACCTCGGTGTCGTTGACGGTGACGACCCGTCGCACCGGGTCGAGGGCGATGGAGCCGTTGCGCAGCACGCCCGTGGGCTCGCCCGCAGGCCCGCCGGCACGCCGCAGGAGCGCCGCGATGCGCGCCCGCACCTCGCCAATCCCGTAGGGCTTGGTCACGTAGTCGTCGGCTCCGGCCTCCAGCGCCTCGATCTTGTCCGCCTCGCGGCCGCGCGCCGAGATGACGAGGATCGGCGTGGCGGCCTCGCGGCGAACACGGCGGATCACCGCCTGGCCATCGAGGTCGGGCAGGCCGAGGTCCAGCACGATCAGGTCGGGACGGGCGGCGTCCCACGAGCGGAGGGCCGCCGCTGCGTCCTCCGCCTCTGCCACGGCATAGCCGTGAGCGGCGAGGTTCTGCGCCACCGCCGACCTCGCCACGTCGTCGTCCTCGACGAGCAGGACGCGGGCGCCGCTCATCGCTCGCCATCCTCCGGGGCGACGGGCAGCCGGATCCGGACGGCGAGGCCCCCGAACCCGCTCGCCTCCGCGGCGATGGACCCGCCCATCGCGTCCACGAAGCCCTTGGCGATGGCCAGCCCGAGGCCCATGCCCCGTCGCGACCCCTCCGACCCGGAGCGCACCCGGAAGAAGCGCTCGAACAGGTGCGGCAGGGCTTCCGCCGGCACCCCCGGGCCCGCGTCGTCAACGACGAGGGCCACCCAGCCGAGGCCGTCCTCGCGCGCAGCCACGCGCACTCGAGCACCGACTGGCGTGTGGGCGAGCGCGTTGTCCACCACGTTGCCCAGCGCCACGTCGAGCAGCACCGCATCAGCCAGCACGGGCGGGAGGTCCTCGGGGACGGCCACCTCGATCGCGCGCGGCGTGCCGGCCGCCGACCGGTGGCGCAGGGTCGTCTCGACGAGGTCTGCCAAGTCGTAGGGGCGCAGGTCGGGTCGGACGGCTCCCGACTGGATCCGGCCCATGTCCAGCAGGCCGTTGACGAGCGCGCCCAGACGCTCGCCCTCGGCGTCGATCTTCTCAGCGGTGATCCGGACCTCGGCCGCGTCGAGGGCCGAGGCGGCATCCGCGAGCCCGCCCGCCAGGGCGCGGATCGATGCGACCGGCGTCCGCAGGTCATGCGACACGGAGTCCAGGATCGCCCCGCGGAGGGCGTCGCTCTGGCGGGCCACCTCGGCGGCGGTCAGCTCGGAGCGGAGCTCGTCCCGGCGGAAGGCGATCGCGAGCTGGTCGGCGGCCAACGCCAGCAGGCGGCGCGCTCCGCGCCCGGGGCGCGGAGCGCCGGACCGTCGCGTGGCGTGGATCCGGCCCTCGCGCTCGTCGCCAGCGACGATCGGCACGAGGTAGTGGGCAGGAGCCTCCGTGTCGGTCGGCATGGCGGCAGCACCGGAGTGGAGGCGGAGCCACTCGGTCCCCTCGCCGTCGTCGGACCGCACGAGCACCCACGGCACGCCCGGGTCCGCGGGCGGCCGCAACCCCGTCCAGGCGACGGCCCGGCCGGACGACTCGGCCGTCTCCACCCAGACCGCCTCCATCTCGGCATCGGCCTGCAGGCGGCCGGCGATCTCCGTCGCCGCCTCCTCGAAGGTCGCGGCCAGGGCCACGGCGCGGCTCATCGCGACCAGCGCCACGCCCTCGCGCACGCGCCGGTCGGCCTCCTCGGCACGCTCCCGCTGCAGCGCGGCCAGGCGGCCGATCACGGCGGCGACGAGCAGGAACAGCAGCAGGCTGAGCCACTCGGTCGGGTTCGAGACCGTGAGCGTGAACCGCGGTGTCGTGAACAGGAAGTCGTAGACGAGGAACGACGCGACCGAGGTGGCGATCGCGGCCCAGGTCCCCAGCAGGCTGGCCGCCGCCACGACGGCGATCAGGTAGACCGGCGACGCGTCCTCCATGCCGACGCCCTGCTCGAGGATCGCCGCGGCGGCCGTGGCAATCGCCACGGCCCCGATCACGAGCGCGATGCGGACGACCGCCTCCCGCATGCTCGCCTCCTCCGGCGCGAGCGACGGCCTCGTCGCCGTCATCGCCCGGGGCCCGAGAGCGCGCTCATGAGTTGCTCCTCTGTCAAGCGGCGACGGCCTGTCGGGCGTCAGCCGCGGAGCGCCCCGGCGATCGCCGCCACGTGCGCCGCTGTCGTCCCGCAGCAGCCCCCGACGATCGTGGCGCCCATGTCGGCCACGCGGCGCGCGTACGCGGCCGCCTCATCTGGCGTGCCAGGGTAGGTGGTGACGCCGTCCGCGGTGCCGGACGGGATGCCGGCATTGGCCTTGGCCACGATGTGCAGGCCTGGCGCGTGCGCGGCGAGGATCGGGATCACGGCCTCGACGGGACCCCAGCCGTCGCCGCAGTTGGCTCCGATCCCCGCCACGCCCAGCTCGACGAGCCGGTCGGCGGCCTCCTCGGCGCGGTTGCCGAACATGGTCCGGTTCCGGGCGGCGAACACGAGCGTGGCGATCACGGGCACGCCGGGGGCGCCCGCCTTCGCCCCCTCGACCGCGGCCAGCGCCTCGTTGAGGTCCATCATGGTCTCCACCCAGATGACGTCCGCGCCGGCCGCGGCCAGCGCCGCGGCCTCCTGCGCATAGGCGTCGCGGACCTCGCCCGCGTCGAGTGGGCCGTAGGGCACGAGCAGGCCGCCCGTGGGGCCCATCGAGCCGGCCACGAGCCGGTCCGGTCCCGCCGCCGCCCGCGCCGCCCGGACAGCCGCCGCGACCACGTCCTCGGTGCGGCCCTCGATCTCCGAGCCTGCGATCCTGATCCTGTTGGCGCCGAAGGTGGAGGTGAGGACGAGGGACGAGCCCGCGCCCACATGACTGCGGTGCACGCCCTCCACCATGGCGGCGCCCTCGGGCGTCAGCAGCCAGGCCTCCGGCGCCTCCCCCACCGGCATGCCGCCGGCGAACAGGGCGGTGCCCATCGCGCCGTCGGCGATGATCGGGCGGGAGAGTGACGAGGGGGCGGGCAACGTCGGCATGGCGGGAGCATCCGGGGTGGCGCGCGCGGCGTCAAGCGTCGGCGCGCGTCGGTGTCGAGCGTCGGCGCGCGTCGGTCGCGGGCCGGGGTCGCCGGCGCGGCCGGACCGGGGCGCGAGGGCCCCGGAATCGCGATGGCCGGCCCCGGAGGAGCCGGCCATCCGCGTCAGTCGCGAGCGCGAACCCTAGCCGACGACGGCCTGGTCCGCGATGTCGAGCGCCTTGTCGATGATCGCGAAGCCCTCCGCCAGCTGCTCCTCGTTGATGCACAGCGGCGGGTTGGTGTGGATCGAGTTGTTCGAGATCATGGTGTACAGCCCGTTCTCGCGGAAGAACTTGCCGATCGCCTTCATCTCGTCCGACGTGCCGTTGAACGGGGTGATCGGCGTCCACGGGTCCTGCTTGCGAACCAGGTCCAGGATGCCGAACAGGCCGATGTTGCGGTGCGCGCCCACGGACGGGTGCTTCGCCGCCAGCGACTCGTGGTGCTTGCGCAGCACCTCGCCCATCCGCGCGGCGTTGCCGATGAGGTCGTCCTCCTCGTACACCTTGATCGTCGCCAGCGCCGCCGCCAGCGACACCGGGTGAGACGAGTAGGTGAGGCCGCCGTAGAACATCTTGCCGTCCATGGCCTCGGCAACCTTGCCGTTCATCGCCACCGCGCCCAGCGGCAGGTAGGACGAGGTCAGGCCCTTGGCCATGGTCATCAGGTCCGGCACGACGTCCCAGTGGTCAACGGCGAACCAGCGGCCCGTTCGGCCGAAGCCCGCCATGACCTCGTCGGCGACCATCAGGATCCCGTACTTGTCGCACAGGTCCCGGACCCCCTTGAGGTACCCGTCGGGCGGGATGAGGATGCCGTTGGTGCCGACGACGGTCTCGAGGAACACCGCCGCGATCGTGTGGGCGCCCTCGTACTTGATGACGTCCTCGAGGCCGTTGAGGGCCTCGTCGGCCGGCCGCGGCTCCTTCTCGCCCCAGCGGTGCGTGTCCGGGTAGCGGACCACGCCCACGATCCCCGGCTCGTTGGCCCAGCGGCGGTAGTCGCCGGTGAGCGTCATCGCGCCGGCCGTGGCGCCGTGGTACGCGCGGTAGCGGGCGAGCAGCTTGTGCTTGCCGGTGACGTGGCGCGCCAGCTTGATGGCGTTCTCCACCGACTCCGCCCCGCCGAGGGTGAAGAACACCTTGTTCATGTCGCCGGGCAGGATCTCGGCCATCTTGGCGCCGAGCCGGGCGCGGATCTCGGTGGCGAAGGCCGGCTGCACGAACTGCAGCCTGGACGCCTGCTCGTTGATCGCGTCGATGACGCGCCGGTCGCCGTGGCCGATGTTGACCGACATCAGCTGGGCGTTGAAGTCGAGGATCTTCCGGCCCTCGGGCGTGTACAGGTAGACGCCCTCGGCGCGGTCGATCGCCAGCGGGTCCAGCTGGCTCTGGACCGACCACGAGAACATGGTGTGGGCGCGGGACAGCGAGACGATCTCCTCGCTTGTCATGCGCGGCGCGGCGCTGATGCCCATGAGACCTCCAGTCGGACCGCGATGCGGGCGGCCCGTGCGGTTGCGACGAAGCGCGATGCCGCCAATTACAGCACAGCGGGCGAGTTGCGGAGCGGGCCCGGAGCGCCCGTCGGCGCGGGTTGGCCGGACGCCGCCCCGGGGGCTAACCCCTGGGCGGAACGCTGACGATGCCGCCTGCGATCCGCAGGACGGCCGCGACCGAGCGGTCCACGTCGTCGGCTGTCGTCCGCCACCCCGACACCGAGATGCGCATCACGCGCCGGCCGTGCCAGACGGAGCCGCCCAGCCACAGCGTCCCCTCGGCCTGCACCGCCTCGATGACGGCAGCCGTGCGCGCATCGCCGGCAGCCGCGTCGCCCGTCGGGTCGTCGAAGCGGACGAGCACCTGGTTGAGCACCACGTCATTGAGGACGCGGATCCCGATCCCAGGCGCGCCGTGGAGGCCTGCCGCGAAACGCCGCGCCAGGTCGCAGGTGCGGCCGACCATCTCGGCCACGCCGTCGCGGCCCAGCGAGCGGATCGCAGCCCAGACCGCGAACCCTCGGGCGCGGCGCGACGACTCGGCCACCCAGTTGTACGGATCCCGCTCCCCTCCCCCGGTCTCCACGTAGTACGCCGCGCCGAGGGTCATGGCCGCGTGGTGGGCGGCCGGGTGCGCGGTGAACACCAGCCCCGAGTCGTACGGGACGTTGAGCCACTTGTGGGCGTCGGTGGTCCACGAGTCTGCCCGGTCCGCGCCCGCGACCAAGTGCCGCCGGGCGGGGTCCGCTGCCGCCCACAGCCCGAATGCGCCGTCCGCGTGGAGCCAGCCGCCGTTCGCCCGGACGAGGTCCGCGATCTCGGGCAGCGGGTCGAAGGCGCCCGTGTTGACGTTGCCCGCCTGCGCGCACACGAGCGCCGGACGGTCCAGGCCGGCGAGGACGGCGGCCAGCGCGTCCGCCCGCATCCGCCCCTGGCCATCGGTCGCGACGCGCGTCACGCGGTCCCGGCCCATGCCCAGCATCCCGAGGGCGGCGTGGATCGTGACGTGGGCCTCCTCGCCCACGACGACCGGCACCTCCGGCGCGCCGAACAGCCCGTCGCGCTCCGCGTCCCAGCCGGCGCGCTCGAGGAGCGAGTGCCGGCCCGCCGCGAGCGCGGCGAACGAGGCCATCGTGGCCCCCGTGGTGAACCCGACCGACACGCCCGCCGGCAGGCCGAGCAACTCGGCCGCCCACGCCCCCGCAACCTCCTCGGCCACCGACGCGGCCGGCCCCATGACGTACATCGCGGCGTTCTGGTCCCAGACGCTGGCCAGCCAGTCGGCGCCGACAGCAGCCGGCACGCCGCCGCCGGTCACGAAGCCGAAGTAGCGCGGACCGGGCGCTGCCACCAGGCCGTCCTCGGCGCCGGCCGCCAGCGCGTCCAGCGTGGCCACCGGATCCTCGCCCCGGTCCGGGAGCGGACCCCCCAGGCGGGCGCGAAGGTCCGCGGCGACGGCCGCCGGGGCCACCCGTCGTCGGTTCACGCCGGCCGCCCAGCCGCGCGCGAGCTCGGCAGCCCGTGCGAGAGCGGCATCGGTGGCGTCCTCTGCGGCCTTGTGGTCCATCGTCGCTCCCGGCTGGCTGCGCCCAGGCCCGCGCCCCACTGGCCGGGGCGGGCCCCAGATCATCGCCCGAAACCCCGCGCCACGTCGCCCGCCGTTTCGGCCCGTGCCCGGCAGCACTGCGGACGAGTCCGCCGAGGCGCAGGCAGCGACCGTGGCCTGTCGCGGGCGATCCGGCGGCGTATGCTCACGCCATTCATCGCTGGTGGGCACCCCGGCCGCGGGTTCGCCGCCCCGGTGCGTGGGACGGTTCCCACAGCGCGACGCTGTTCGAGGAGGCAGTCAACGATGACCCGAGTCGTGCGAGGCGCGCTCCTGCAGGCGACCTGGACCGGCGACAAAGAGTCGATGATCCAGAAGCACGAGCAGTACGTGCACGAGGCGAAGAAGCAGGGCGCGCAGTTCATGCTCTTCCAGGAGCTGTTCTACGGCCCCTACTTCTGCCAGGTCCAGGACAAGCAGTACTACTCCTACACCGAGCTGATCCCCGACGGCCCCACCACCAAGCGCTTCCAGTCGCTCGCCCGCGAGACGGGCATGGTCCTCGTCGTGCCGATGTACGAGGAGGACAGCCAGACCACGGGGATCTACTACAACACGGCGGCCGTCATCGACGCGGACGGCAAGTACCTGGGCAAGTACCGCAAGACCCACATCCCGCACGTCGAAGGATTCTGGGAGAAGTTCTACTTCCGGCCCGGCAACCTCGGCTACCCCGTGTTCGAGACCGCCGTCGGCAAAGTCGGCGTCTACATCTGCTACGACCGCCACTTCCCGGAGGGCGCCCGCGCCCTGGGCCTCAACGGCGCCGAGATCGTGCTGGTCCCGTCGGCCACCTCGCGCGGCCTGTCGGAGTACCTGTGGCGCGTGGAGCAGGTCAGCCACGCGCTCGCCAACGGCTACTTCGTGGGCACCATCAACCGCGTGGGCATCGAGAAGGAGATCGGGCCGGACGACTTCTACGGCCAGAGCTACTTCGTGGACCCGCTGGGGCAGTTCGTCGGCGCGGTCGGCAGCCCCTACGACGAGGAGCTGATCATCCGCGACCTGGACCTGGACCTGATCTCCAAGGTTCGCCAGACTTGGCAGTTCTACCGCGACCGCCGCCCCGACATGTACGGCGACCTCGTCAAGCCGTAGGCTAGACGCTCGCGCGGCAGGACCGGCCGCCCGTCCTCGACGTTCGGCACCGGTCGGCCATCAGGTATGATCCCGCGCGGCTCGGCTGTCAGGAGGAGGGCAGCCGAGCCGTCCGATTCTCCGGGGCGTCCCCCCGGCGGAGGATGCGATGCAGTTCGGGTTCACGCTCAAGCCTGACATCTCGATCGAGCGCACGATCGCCCTGACCCGGCAGGCCGAGGCCGCCGGTTTCGACTACGGCTGGCTGTTTGACTCGCACGTCCTGTGGCGAGACCCCTACCCCCTCCTGACGCTGATGGCGCAGGCGACGACCCGCCTGCGCCTGGGCACCTGCGTCACCAACCCCGCGACGCGCGAGCCGTCGGTGACGGCGTCGGCCCTGGCGGTCCTCCAGGAGCTCAGCGGCGGGCGGATGGACCTGGGCATCGGCCGCGGCGACTCCTCGCGGCGCGTCCTGGGCAAGGCCCCCACGTCCATGAAGGACCTCGAGCAGGCCGTCCACGTGATCCGGGCCCTGGCCGAGGGGCGCTCCGTTGAGTTCGACGGCGCCATGCTGGAGCTGCCCTGGGTCACCGGCGAGCACCGACTGCCGGTCTGGATCGCCGGCTACGGGCCCGTGGCGCTCAAGCTCACGGGGCGCATCGCCGACGGGGCCATGCTCCAGATCGGCGACCCGGACCTGATCCGCTGGTTCGTCTCGCAGGTCCGCGCCTCGGCGGAGGCGTCGGGGCGGGACCCGTCGTCGGTCAGGGTGATGGCGGCCGCGCCCGCCCACATCGGCGACCTCGCCGACGGCCGCGACCGGACCCGCTGGTTCCCCGCCCTCGTCGCCAACCACGTCGTGGACCTGGTGACCAAGTACCCGCGCGAGGACCTGCCGGCGGAGCTCACCGCGTACATCCGCGAGCGCGAGGGCTACGACTACCTGCACCACGCCGAGGTGGGCTCGGCCAATGCGTCGTTCGTGACCGACGAGATCGTGGATCGCTTCTGCCTGGTGGGACCCGCCGAGGCGCACATCGCCCGCCTTCGGGAACTCGAGGCGGCCGGGGTTGACCAGTTCAACCTGTACCTGATGAACGGGGGCGAGGAGGAGCAGCTGGAGCGCTACGGCCGCGAGATCATCCCGGCGCTGCGCGGCTGACAGCTGTGGCCGGGCTCGCGGGCCCCGTTCGGGATCGACGGCGGATCGCCTGACGTTTGCCATGGCAGAACGGCGGCCGAAGCCGCCATTGGTCCTGGGCTGGAGGTCTCTCTCGACCGCCTGGCGCGCCTCGCCGAGACTTCGCGACGGAGGTTCGACCCATGGCGTCGCTGCGAAACCTGTCCCACCGTGACCCCCGCTGGGAGGAGGAGGGCCCGGCGGCGCGGCGCGAACACCAGCGGCGCCGGGCGCGCGAGATGGTCGCGTTCCTCACGTCCCTGCTGGCCGCGGCCGCGGCCGGTGCCGTTCTCGCCCTCCGCCTGAGCGCCACCATCCTGCACCACGGCTGACCCCCGCCGCGGCCGATCCGTCCCGCGCCGGTCGAATTCGACCCGTGGCGGCCCCGTGCGGTGCACCAGGCCTCCGGCACCGAGCCGGCAGGGCTACGATGGTCCTCTACGCGCTCCCCGCCGACGGGTGCTGCCGACGGGGCATTCCGGGTGCAAGGAGGAAGGATGCGCACGCTGTTCGTCAACGGCACCATCGTCACCGCGGAGGGGTCCTACGCGGCTGACGTGCTCGTGGACGGCGAGGTCATCGCGCAGATCGGCGCTGGGCTCGCGGCCTCCGTGACGGCCGACGAGGTGATCGACGCCACGGGCAAATACCTGATCCCGGGCGGGATCGACGCGCACACCCACATGAAGCTCCCGTTCGGCGGGACCTTCGCCAAGGACGACTTCGAGACCGGCACCCGTGCTGCGGCCTTCGGAGGCACGACGACGATCGTGGACTTCGCGGTCCAGAACAAGGGCCAGTCGCTCCACGAGGGCCTGGACACCTGGTTCGCGATGGCCGAGGGGATGGCCGTCGCAGACTACGGGTTCCACATGATCATGAGCGACGTCACCGACGCCACGCTCGCCGAGATGGACGCCCTCGTGGACGAGGGCGTCCCCGACTTCAAGCTGTTCACCGCCTACCCGGGCGTCTTCTACTCGCCCGACGACCACATCTTCCGGGCGCTGCAGCAGACCGCCAAGAACGGCGGCCTCATCCTCATGCACGCCGAGAACGGCCCGGTCATCGACATCCTCGCGGCCGAGCAGATCGCCAAGGGCGTGACCGACCCCATCGGCCACGGCCTGGCGCGCGACTCCCGCATGGAGGGCGAGGCGACCTCCCGCGTGATCCGCCTGGCCGAGGTGGCGGGCGCCCCCGTCTACTTCGTGCACATGTCGGCCAAGGAGGCCGTGGAGGCGCTGGTGGCCGCGAGGGCCCGGGGCGCCATGGCCTGGGCGGAGACCTGCCCGCAGTACCTGTACCTCACGCTCGACGACCTCGGCCACGGGTTCGAGGGCGCCAAGTTCGTCTGCTCGCCGCCCCTCCGCACCCCGGACCACGTGGCCGCGCTGTGGTCTGCCGTGGAGAACGGCGACCTTCCGCTCATCGGCACCGACCACTGCCCGTTCGACTTCCACGGCCAGAAGGAGCTGGGCCGCGGCGACTTCCGCAAGATCCCGAACGGCCTGCCGGGCGTGGAGGAGCGGGTGGACCTGATGCACCAGGGCGTGGTGGACGGCCGGTACTCCAAGGAGCGGTGGGTCAGCCTCGTCTCCACGACGCCGGCCAAGATGTTCGGCATGTACCCCAAGAAGGGCGCCATCGCCGTGGGCTCGGACGCGGACCTCGTCGTCTACGACCCCAGCCGCAAGCACGTCCTCTCCGCCTCCACGCACCACATGGACGTGGACTACAGCTGCTACGAGGGCCAGACCGTTCAGGGCGGCTCGGACGTGGTCATGAGCCGGGGCTCGGTCATCGTCCGCAACGGCGAGTTCACCGGCCGCAAGGGCGCCGGCAAGTTCGTCAAGCGCGGCCGCGCGGACTTCGCCCGCGCCATCTAGCACCGCACCGCGAGCGACCCCCCGCGGGCCCTCCCGCCGGGGGTCGCTCTGTGCCCGGGAGCCGGCCGCGGGCGCCCCGGGTAGATTGGTCCGGCACGGAACCCGCACCCGGAGCCCGCCATGTTCGTCACGCTCGTCCACTGCCACGTCAAACCCGAGGCGGTCAACGACTTCATCGACGCGTGCCGGTCCAACCACCAGGGATCGGTCCGCGAGGAGGGCAACGTCCGGTTCGACGTCCTCCAGCTGGCCGAGGACCCGACGCGGTTCGTCCTGTACGAGTGGTACGCGGACGAGGCGGCCGCGCAGGCCCATAAGGAGACGCCCCACTACCTGGCCTGGCGCGAGGCCACCGCGGACATGTTCGCAGAGCCCCGGCACGGCGTGCGCTACATCGGCCTCGCCCCGCAGGTCCCCGAGCCGTGACCCCCGCTCCGGGCGGGGCCGCGCCGATCGGCCAGGTCGCCGTCGGGCGACTGCCGCGGATCGCCTTCGGGGTCGGGGCCATCGCTCGCCTGCCGGAGATCGCCGCAACCCACGGCCACCGGGCGCTCCTGGTTCGCGGCGCGCGGTCGCTGGCGACCGGCGGGCGGCTGGACGGTCTCCGAGCCGGTCTGGCGGCGGCCGGCGTCGCGCTGGTCGGCGAGGCGACGGTCTCGGGCGAGCCCTCGCCCGCGGTCGTGGACGCAATCGCGGCGGGCCACCGCGGCCGGGGCGTGGACGTGGTGCTGGGCGTCGGGGGCGGATCGGCGCTTGACACGGCCAAGGCGGTCTCGGGGCTCCTGCTGGTGGACGCGCCGGTCACCGATTTCCTCGAGGGCCTGCCTGGCGCGCGCGCTTGGCCCGGGCCGGCGGTGCCCCTGGTGGCAGTGCCGACCACGGCCGGCACCGGCAGCGAGGCGACCCGCAACGCGGTGATCAGCGAGCGGGGCCCGTCGGGCTACAAGCGGTCCTTCCGCGACGAGCGCCTCGTCCCCGCGGACGCCGTCGTGGACCCGGACCTGCTTGCGGGGCTGCCGCCGGAGCTGATCGCCGCCAACGGCCTGGACGCAGCCACCCAGCTGCTCGAGGCGTACGTGTCACTGCGCGCCGGCGCCTTCACCGACGCCCTCGCGCTGGCGGGGCTCGAGGCCGTTCGTGACGGGCTGCTCGCGTGGCACGGCGACCCGGACGGTCCCGGCGCACCGGCCGCCCGCGAGCGGATGGCATGGGCCGCGCTGCTGTCCGGCATCTGCCTCGCGAACGCCGGCCTCGGCGCGGTGCACGGGCTCGCGTCTCCCCTGGGCGCCCAGCACCCGGTCCCCCACGGGGCAGCCTGCGGGGCCACACTCGCGCCCGTGACCGCCGCCAACGTGGCGGCCCTGGCGGATCGGGACCCCGGCTCGCCCGTCCTGGCGAGGTACGCCGCGCTGGGCCGCCTGCTCGCCCGGATGCCGGCCTCGACACCCGACGGCGAGGCGCGCCCGGCCCTGGTGGCCACGCTGCACGCCTGGTCGGCGGCGCTGCGCGTCGAGCGGCTGGGCCGCTGGGGCGTCACACCAGATGCGATCCCGGCCCTGGTGGCGGACGCCCGGGGCAGCTCGATGCGGACGAACCCGGTGGTCCTGACCGATGCGGAGCTGGCCTCGATCCTGGCGGAGGCGCTGTAGCAGGAGCCGCGCGCCTAGGCCGCCGGGCCGGCCGCGCCTTCCGGGCCAGGCGCGCCGCCGGGTCGCTCCGCTGCCGCGGCCGCGGCGAACCCGATGACCGCCAGAGCGCAGCCGACGGCCAGGGCGATCGCAAGCAGCTGCGCCGCGGACAGCGAGCCGAGCACCGCTGGGTCGCGCCAGGTCGTGGCCACCACGGCTCGGGCCACCGCCCAGAGCCCCACCATGAGGAAGAACGCGGCCCCGTTGCGCCGGCGGAACACCCCGACCGCCATGTAGAACCAAGCCAGGGCGCCGGCCAGCACGATCGCCAGGGCCTCCATGGCCTGGGACGGCCACGACGGGATCTCCGGCGCGAGCGATCCCCATGGCCCCGGGCCGAGGTAGCGAGTGGCCAGCGAGAGGTCGGTCGGCTGGCCCTGGCCCGAGCCGCCGAGCAGCATCGCCACCTTGAGCAGCACCAGGAGCACGGCGAGCGGAACGGTCAGCGCGTGCAGCCAGCGGCCCAGCGGCACGCCCAGCAGCATCGCCACGACGGCAGCCGTCAGCGTTCCGCCCACCACGCCCAGCGAGAGCTCGAGGCCGCCGCGGGTGACGTCGAAAAGGGCCCCGGGATTCGCCGTGTAGTAGTCGAGGTGGATCAGCGCGTAGCCCAGCCGACCCCCGGCCACGGCGCCCGGCAGCGACGCGATGGCGATGTACAGCAGGTCGTCCGCCCGCAGGCGGTTCTCGCCCCGGATCTCCGGGTCGGGCGACGGGGCGTCGGCCGGGAACGCCAAGTCCACCGGCGTCTGCCGGGCGACCACGGCCGCCACCACCAGCGCCGCGACCACGGCCAGCGCCCCGGCGAGCGTCTCCCAGCGCACCACCGCGCCGGCCACGGTGAAGGTGGCCGGGAACTGGAACGTGATCAGCGCCGGGAGCGTCGCGAGCGGCACCACGAGGCCGGAGTCTACCCTGCCATCGGGTGGCGCTCGGGCTGCCACGCCACTGCGGGGATCACCCGCCGGCGAGCATCCGCACGGTCACGAGACTCGCCTGCGCCGCCCCGTTGCGGTTGTCCAGCGTGACGACCATCCAGCCGAGGACGGGCGTGCCGGCGGCGTACCAGGCGGCGATGCTGGCCGACCCGTGCGCCTTCACGGTCACGAACTCGCCCGTGGACTGCGTGGGGGTGAACGCGCTGAACGGCATGGACCAAGCGGTGACGTCCGGCGTGCCGGTGAACCCGTCCACCGCGGCGACCTGGTACGTGAACGGGCCGCTCCCGGCGGCCAGCCCCAGATCGCTGGCCAGCGTCGGCAGGAGCAGTGTGGAGCCGTTCGCCGGAGCGTCGGCGTAGCGCTCGTCGATCACGCGGCCGGTGGCGTCCAGGGTGAGCGCCACCTCCACCCCGTTGTAGACACCGGTGGCGTAAGCCCCCTGGTCATACCCCACCACGTAGCGATCCGCGATGCCGTCGCCGTTCGTGTCGATGGCGATGTCGTACTCGTGCGGCGACGCGGAGGAGAACCGGTCCCACATGTTCAGCGCGAAGACGAGGGCGCGGTCGTTCGGGTTGGCCGTCCCGGTGAGCGTCTCGGCCGGGACCACCTGGACGCCGGCCGCGCGAACGTCGGTGCCGTCCGCGCCGTCGCCCGCCGGGTCGGTCACGCCCAGCGCGTAGACGTCGGCGTTGCCCGCCCGGATGCCGGGGTTGGAGAACCGGAGCGTCGCTGTCGCCTCGGTCGGCAGCACCGACAACGGCCCGAGGCTCGTCGCCACCGCCGACACGGCGCGGGGCACGAGCAGGTAGGGCACGCGGAGCGCCAGCACCCCCGGGGCGGCCCGGCCGACCGGCGAGGCGGTCACCACGCCGCTGAGCGCGGTGAGGCCGGCCAGGTCCAAGGTCTGGTAGCGATCCGCCGAGGGCAGGGCGGCCACCTGGGCCCGCGAGAGCGATGCCCGGACGCGCACCCGAACTGAGCTGTGCGGGCGGATCCGGACCGTCGCCGGCTGCACCGACACCAGGGAAGTGCTGGCCGACAGCCGGTAGTCCACGGTCCGACCGGTGAAGTTGGTGAGGGTGAGCGTCTTGGACGCCGCGTAGGCTCCGGTCAGCTGCGCGTACCCGAAGCTGAAGCTCGCGGTCCCGTCGCTCGTCGTGGCGACAACCTGGGCCGCCACGGCGCGACTCGCCTGGATGACGCCCGAGCCGGCGAGCCTGACGTCATAGCCGCTGATCGTCGCGCTCGAGGCGTCCGCGGTGTTGCTGAGCGCAGCCTTCACCAAGAGCGGGGCCCATGACGGATGCGTCTCGCGGACCAGGGCCGCCGCGCCGGCCGCCACCGGGGTTGCCATGGATGTCCCGGACATCGTGGTGCCGTTCCAGCCGCTGCCCGCGAGCGCCGAGAAGATGTCGGCACCCGGCGCGGTGACGTCCGGCTTGAGCCAGCCGTCCGCCCAGCGCGGGCCGACCGAGGAGAAGTCGGCGATCTGGCGGTAGGTCGGGTTGGGCGCGACGCCGGCCGCCACGATGGTGACGCTCGTTCCCTGCCCCGCGAGCAGGACAGCCTGCGCCGTCCTGTCGGTCCCGACCATCGGGATCACGAACTGCTCGGGGCTGTACCCGAAGTAAGCTGGCAGGTCGCCCGGGTTGGTGTCGTCCCGGTTGACGACCACGACGGCCTTCGCGCCCGCCTCGGCCGCGTACGCCCCCTTGTCGGCGAACGGACAGTCACCCCGCTTGACCACGACAACCGTCCCCGCCACGCCAGCGTAGTCCGAGGCGGAGCACCCGAGGCCGATACCGCCCGCGCCGTCCGGCAGGACGCGCAGGGCGCCGGTCACCGGCAGGGCCGGGTAGGCGTTCTGGTTGGCGGCCGGGATGTCCGTGCCCAGCCCGGTGATGGAGGCCATGGGCAGGGTCGGGTAGGCGTCCAGCGCGGCCACGGAGATCACCGAGGTCGCTGCGGCGGGGTCGCTCGTGACGAACGGGACGTCTCCGACGTTGCCGGACGCGGCCACCACCACGACGCCGGTGGACACCAGGCTCGCGGCGGCCACGGAGTCGGGCGCGTTCGCCTGGCCGAAGTTCCCGCCCAGCGACAGGTTGACGACGCCGATGCGGTCCGAGTGGGTCGCGTTGTACTGGGCCACCCACTCGAGCGCGTCCACAATCAGGTTGGTGGAGCCCGAGCAGCCGAAGACCTTGAGCGCAACGAGGCTCGCCTCGGGCGCCACGCCCGGGCCGACGGCGAACTTGGACGGGTCCGCCAGCGTGCTGCTGGTGTACGGCCCCGTGAACGTGGCGTGATCCGCCGTCACGCCGTCACCGGCGATGGTCCCCGCCACGTGGGTGCCGTGGCCGTTGCAGTCGAGCGGGTTGCCGTCCGGCACCGGCGTGGCCGCGCTGCCCTGGGCGGCGGCGTCGTAGGCGTTGCCGGCGAAGTCATAACCCGCCACCACCTTGGAGGTGGGGAACGCGCCAGGGGCCACCAGCGCCGGGTCGATCGCGCTGTACGCGGCGGAGGTCCCCGGCCCGCCGAAGTCCGCGTGCGTGTAGTCGATCCCGGTGTCGATGACCGCGACCGTCTCGCCCCGACCCGTGGCGCCAGCGCTCCGCCACGCCGCCGGCGCGCCGACGTACGGGACGGCGTCGACGTTGTCCACCGTGTAGGTTGGCAGGGACCGGACGGCCACGACACCGGGCAGGCCCGCCATCCGGGCCAACTGCGGTCCTGTCGCGCTGACCTTGATCCCGTCGTAGGCGTACTGGTACTGGCTGACAACGCGCCCGCCATCGGCGCGGACCGACCGCTCGAGCTTCGCCTGGGTGCTTCGGATGGACGCCGCGGCGGCCTGCTGCTGGGCCCGGGTCAGACCCCGCCCCGCCACGGCCGGCGCGGCTGCCAGCTGGAGAACCGCCGTGAGCCGACTGCTCGCGTCGGCGAGGTACGGGGTGAAGGCCGGGTCGACGCCAGCTGCGGCCGGCCCGACGGCTCCGGGCGCCGGAGCGATCGCGGCAGCCCCGGGCGGGAGCACCGCGGCGATCGCCATCGCGGCGGCTGCGAGCGCGACGGCGACGTTCCTGGGGTGCACGCCAACAGGGTAACTGGTCGGCCCGGGGCGGGCCACGGGCGGGGGCGGGTCGTCGCGGCCATCGGTGCGCCTGGTCACCGGCATCGGGGCAGGCCGTCGAATCGAGAAGCCCCCGGGCGGACCGGGGGCTTCTGGCTGCGCGAGGCTTGCGGGACTCAGGCCGGCAGGACCTTCACCAGCTCGCGCACCGCCTCGGCGGACTTGTCGAACGCGGCGCGCTCGTCATCGGTGAGGTCGATCTCCACCACCCGCTCGAGCCCGCCCTGTCCCAGCACGACCGGGACGCCCACGAACAGCCCGCTGATCCCGTACTCGCCGTCGAGGTACGCGGCGCAGGGCAGGACGCGGCGGCGGTCCAGCAGGATCGACTCCACCATCTCCACAACTGACGCCGCCGGCGCGTAGAACGCGGAGCCGGTCTTGAGGAGCGCCACGACCTCCGCCCCGCCGTTGCGCGTCCGGGTGACGATCTCCTCGATCCGCTCGGGCGTCATGAGCTCGGTGATCGGCACACCGCCGACCGTCGAGTAGCGCGGCAGCGGGACCATCGTGTCGCCGTGGCCGCCCAGCACGAACGCGCGGACGTCACGGACAGAGACCTCGAGCTCGTCTGCGATGAACGAGCGGAAGCGCGCGGAGTCCAGCACGCCCGCCATGCCGATGACGCGCTCGCGCGGGAAACCGGACGCCTGCATCGCGACGTGGCACATGGCGTCGAGCGGGTTGGTGACGACGATGATGATCGCCTCGGGCGAGGCGGCGGCGGCGGCCTTGACCACGCTCCCCACCACGCCGGCGTTGATGTTGATCAGGTCGTCGCGGCTCATGCCGGGCTTGCGGGCGACGCCGGACGTGACGACGATGATCTTGGAGCCGGCCGTGTCCGCGTAGTCGTTGGTGCCGGTGATCTTGATGTCGTAGCCGATGACGGGGGCGGCCTCGGCAAGGTCGAGCGCCTTGCCCTGGGGCAGGCCCTCCACGATGTCCACCAGCACGACGTCCGCGAGGCCCGTCTGGGCGATCAGCTGGGCGGTGGTGGCGCCGACGTTGCCGGCGCCGATGACGGTGACCTTGCGGCGCGGGACTCGAGACATCGAGAGCTCCTCTGGTGCGACTCGCAGACGGCGATCGGCGGGCGCGGGACGAGCGGCGCCGAAGATGGAGCCATCTTAGGCCCACCGGGTGCCGTGTCGTGCCGGGGCCCGGGACGCGTTGCGCGCCGCAGGTCTCGTCCCGGCTGGCGCCGACGCCGCGCAATGGGCGGCTACTTCGCCTCGTCGGCCTCGTCGTCGTCAACCACGTCGTCGTCGTCAACCACGTCGTCGTCGTCGTCGGCCTCGTCGTCGTACAGGTCGTCCTCGCGCGGGGGAGGCTCGCCCCAGGGCTCCCACGTCACACTCGGCCGGTGGCGGTAGGCGAGCAGCGCGCCGGCGGCCAGAAACGCGATCGACGACACCAGCATGGCCGTCGGGACGCCGAAGAACGTCCAGTTCCCCTCGCGGAACGTCTCGAGCCAGAACCGGATCGCGGCGTACCACATGAACCAGACCAGCAGCAGGTCGCCGGGCCGCATGCGCGGGCCCCAGCGCCGGGCGAGCCACAGCAGGACGATGGCGCCGAGGATCCCCGACACCGACTCGTAGAGGAACAGCGGCGTGAAGCCCGTGGTCTCGAACGGGTACTGCGGGCAGGTCCACTGCGCGATGCCGTGGTCGCCGACTCGGTGGGCGCAGTCGATGGCGATGCCCCACGGCAGATTGGTAGGCGGCCCGTAGAGCTCCTGATTGAAGAAGTTGCCCCACCGGCCGATCGCCTGCATCGTGAACAGGCCGGGCGCCACCACGTCCGCCCACTTCCAGAACGGCTGCTTCCAGCGGTGGATGATGTAGATGGCCGCCAGCGTGCCGGTGAGGATGCCGCCGTAGACCCCGAGCCCCGTGTACGGGGGCAGGAAGATCTTGATCGGGTCGTTCTGGTACAGGTGCCACTGGTCGATGACGTGGTACGCGCGCCCGCCGACCAGCGCCGCGGCGGCGACGATGATGAACCCGTTGTCCAGCAGCCGCTCGTTGAGGCCTCGCCGGCGCGCCTCGTACGTGACCACGACGTAGGTGACGGCCAGGCCGACGGCGTAGCAGACGCCGTACCAGTAGACCGGGACCGGCCCGAGGTGGAAGGCGATCGAGTCCGGCGTGATCGCGATCAGCGCCAGCACGGGCAGCATCATGGTCGGCATGTCGGCGAAGTGTAGCCGGAGCGCGGCAATCGCCTGTGGGCTACGCTACAGCGCGATGACGAACACCGTGCGCCCGGGGGCCTGACCCATGGGTTCCGAGTTCAGCATGTGGCTTCTGCTCGTCGGCATGGTGGCCGGCGGCGCCCTCGTCTGGCTGGTGCTGGCAGACAGCAGCCGCCGCGACGAGGAGATCGACGCGCGCGAGCTGCGCGCCGAGGCCACCTGGCTGGCCGACACCGTCGGCGACCCGCGCCTCGATGCCCAATTGGCCGAGGATGTCCTGGCGGCGCATCGGCGGTACCTGGGCTTCCCGCCGCCGGACGCGCTCATCTCGCCCGACGAACTGGCGGCGCTCGAGCGCCAGGCCGCGGGCGCCGCCCAGAGCGAGGCGTAGCCCGCCGCTACGACTCCGGCTCCGCGGCGACCTCCGGACCCTCCTCCGCCGGCCGGCGCAGCGGCAGCGGGCGCCGCTCGAACCCGGTGCTGAACACGACGTCCGTCCGGGTCGAGAACACGTTGGGGATGATCTGGACCCGGCGGATCACGTCGCCCAGATGCTCCATGTCGTGGGCGCGGAGCTTGAGGATGTAGTCCGCCTCCCCGGCCGCGTGGTGGCACTCCTCGATCTCCGCGATCTCCTCGAAGCGGGGCATCAGGTCCACGGTGATCGTGCCCGGCGCCTGGGTCACCCACGTGAACGCCAGCACGCCAAGGCCAACCGCCCGCGGGTCCACGTTGGCCGAGTAGCCGCGGATGACGCCCTTCGCCTCGAGCTTCTTCACCCGCTCGTGCGCCGACGGGCCGGCCATGCCAAGGTCGTTGCCGAGGTCGGCGTAGGAGCGTCGGCCGTCCACCTGCAGGATCCGCAGCAGGCGGGCGTCGGTCTGGCTGACGGGGTCGTTCTTTGCCACAGGGCACCTATTCGTTAGGCCAATCGGATTGGAACGCCTACGGTTCTTAGGCTAGAATGACCATAACCTCATCAAAGGGTGCCAGTTCGGACACCCGTCACGCCAGGAAGGTGCGCGATGGTCATCCTCACCGCGATCGCTCTCCTCGCGTTGTTCTCGATCGTCGCCATCGTGCTGAGCGCCGAGGACACGCGGGAGGACCGCGACCCCCGGGACAATCCCCTGCTGTGGGAGATGCTCGGCCGCCACTAGGCGCACCCACAGCCTAACGCACGAGAACGCCCCGGCTCCGGCCGGGGCGTTCGCGCGTCCGGCGGGATCGCGCACCCCGTGGCGGGGCGGCGGAGACACAGGGGGCGGGACCGCGTGGCGGCTATGCTCTGGCGATGCAGACTGCGCTCCCGCCCGTACTCCGCCCCCGCCCGGTGCGGGAGTCGCGCCGGTGGGCCGGGAATCGGCTCGGCAGCGGGATCGGTGAGGTCTGGATCGCCGGGCCCGACACGATCGCGGACACCCCGACCGGCCCCGCCACCCTCGACCGACTCGCCGCCCGTTTCGGGGCGCGGCTCGTCGGTCGGCGCGGGATCGAGCGGCTCGGACCGCGCTTCCCGCTCCTTGCCAAGCTGATCGATGCCGGCGACTGGCTCTCGCTGCAGGTCCACCCGTCGGACGAGCTGGCCCGCCGCCGCGACGGGCCCAGCGCGGTCGGCAAGGCCGAGGCATGGGTGGTCCTGGCCGCTGGCGCGGACGCCGTGCTGATCACCGGGCCGCGCCCCGGACTGAGCGAGGCCGAGCTGCGAGCCTGCATCGCCGACGGGACGGTGGGCCGTGAGAGCTGCGCGACGCGTGAGGCTGCCCCGGGCGAGATCCTCTACCTCCCCACCGGGACCATGCATGCGATCGGCGCCGGTGTCTTCGTGTACGAGATCGAGCAGCCGTCCGACATCACCTACCGCATCTCGGACTGGGGGCGGCCGGCGGTCCCCGGGCGCCGGCTGCACCGCGACGAGGCGCTCGAGGCGATCGTGCCCAGCCGCACCGCGATCGTGCGCGGCCGCGACTGGCGCCTCCCCGCCGACGGGCTGGGCGCCCCGGAGTTCGCCCTCGAGATCCTCGGGCCGGGCGGACGACACGACCGCGACCCGGGCGGCGAGGCACCGGAGGTGGTCTCGCTCGTCGGCGACAGCGCGACGCTGTCGGGGGACGGCTGGGCCGCGGCGCTCGGTCCCGGCGAGGCGCTGGTCGTGCCGGCGGCCTCCGGCGGCTACGAGATCGTGGCCGAGGCCGCGACGCGCGTGCTGGTCGGCTCGCTACCCGCATGACCGCTGGCGGCCCGCCCGGGCCGCCGCGAGGCCGCCTCTCGCCCGCCCGCTGGCCCGCGCCGACGCCCTACACTCGGGGCATGGACCAGCCGACGCCGCTCCGCTACCTCTCGGCCTCGGACGTGGCCGCCGCCATGCCGGCGCTCGCCGAGCGCCTCGCCCTTGCCGAGGCCACGCTCCGTGGGCTGGCGGGGCCCGCCGAGCTCCCCGCCAAGATCGGTATCCACCCCCGCCCGGAGAACTCGTTCGCTCACGCGATGCCGGCCTACCTGCCCGGCGCCTCGGCCGACGGGTCTGACGACCGCCTGGGCGTCAAGTGGATCCTGGGCTTCCAGGGCAACGCAGCCCGCGGCCTCCCCGCCCTGAGCGCGCTCCTCATCCTCAACGACCCGACCAGTGGCCTCGCCACGGCCATCCTCGACGCGGGGCCCGTCACCGCCCAGCGGACGGCAGCCGTGTCCGGCGTCGCGATCCGGGCCTGGGCCGCGCCGGCGGACCCGCGCCGCCCGCGCGCGGCGCTGATCGGCGCCGGTGCCCAGGGCCACAGCCACCTGCCGGTGATCGCCGGCCTCCTGCCCGGCGTCGAGCTCGCCGTGTTCGACCGCGACACGGCGCGAGCCGGTGCGCTGAGCGAGACCGCCCGCAGCCTCGAGGGGATCGCCAGCGCCGCGGTCGCGCCGTCCGCGCGCGCTGCCGTCGAGGGGGCCGACGTGGTCGTGACGGCCGCGTCCTTCGCGCCGCCGTCCGAGCGCCAGGCGATGACCAACGACTGGCTGGCCGCGAACGCGCTGGTGGTCCCGGTGGATTACGCGACGATGTGCGCGGCGGAGGTGGCCCGCGATGCCGCCCTGTTCGTGACCGACCACACCGAGCAGTTCCTCGCCAACCGGGACGCGGGCCAGTTCGACGGCTACCCGGAGCCGCAGGCGATGATCGGGGCCGCGCTGGACCGAGCCGCGCCAAGGCCGGCCGGCCGGATCGTGGTGACGCACCTCGGCACCGGCCTCGCGGACGTGGTGTTCGGGTCCGCGATCCTCGCCGAGGCCGAGCGTCGCGGCCTGGGGACGCTGCTCCCCCGCTGACCCCGCGCCCACGGGCCGCGAAACGGCGGCCCGACGCCTGCTCGCGTGGGGCAGACTGACGGGCACCCCGGAGGGGGAGGAGCGGAGGAGCGAGCGTGGGTCGGATCGCGAAGCGAGGCCTGTGGGGCGTCGCCGTCGTCCTGCTGGTGGTGGTGGCGCTTGTCGTCGGCAGCGTCGGCTGGGTCACGGCAGCCGCGCAGCCGGTGACGTCGGGGAACCTCGCCGTCGCGGGGCTCCACGGGCAGGTGCGCGTGGACCGCGACGTCAACGGGATCGCCCAGATCACGGCCAGTGACGCCCACGACCTGTTCTTCGCCCAGGGCTGGGTCCACGCCTCGGAGCGGCTGTGGCAGATGGAAGTCTGGCGCATGGCGGGCGCCGGGCGCCTGGCCGAGATCCTCGGCCCCGCGGCGCTCAAGCAGGACGAGTTCATCCGGACCCTCGACTGGCGGGGTGCGGCCGAGCGCGACTACGCCGTCCTCTCGGAGGGCACCAAGGCCGTGCTCCAGGCGTACAGCGACGGCGTGAACGCGTACCTCGCGGGCCACCCGGGGCCGCTCGGCGCTCCCTTCGAGCTGGTCGCCCTCCAGTCCGGCCTCGGTGACGCACTCCACGGCTACCGCCCCGAGCCCTGGGGGCCGCTGGACATCCTGACCTTCGCCAAGGTGCAGGCGTGGAGCCTCGGCGGCAACATGGACACGGAGATCTTCCGGATGCTCGAGGACCAGCGGCTGGGCGACCCGAAGCTGACCGACGAGCTGTTCCCCGCCTACCCGGCGGGCCGGCCGGTGATCGCGTCGCCGCAGCAGACGGGCATCGGCGTCTCGTCTGCAGTCCCGCCGGCGCCGAGTGCGAGCGCCGGGATCGGGGGCGCGCCGGCCCTCGTGACGGCCGCCACGTCGGGTGCGTGGGCGGACCTGGCCCAGACTGCCGGCGGCATCGGCGCGGAGCTGGGCCTCACCGGCGCCCGCGGGATGGTGGGCATGGCCGGCATCGGCTCCAACAACTGGGTCGTGGACGGGACGTACACGCAGAGCGGCAAGCCGATGCTGGCCAACGATCCGCACCTCGGCTTCAACATGCCGTCGATCTGGTATGTCAACGGCCTCCACTGCGCCCAGGTGAGCGCGAGCTGCCCCTACGACGTCGTGGGCGTCACCTTCCCTGGCACCCCGGGCGTGATCGCCGGGCACAACGCCCGGATCAGCTGGGGCGTGACCAACGTCAACCCCGACGTCCAGGACCTGGTCATGGAGAAGCAGGACCCGGCCAACCCCGGCCGGTACCTCACGGCGAGCGGGTCCGAGCCGTTCACGGTCCGCAACGAGGTCATCAAGGTGGCCGGGGGCCAGGACGTGACCCTCACCGTCCGCGAGACCAGCCACGGCCCGATCGTCAACGACGCCGACGCGCGACTGGCCGGCAACCCGACGCTGTTCGCCCTCCGCTGGACGGCGACCGCCCTGCCGGACCGCGTGATCGAGGCGTTCCTCGACATCGACACGGCCGCCAACTGGGCGCAGTTCCGGGACGCGCTCCGGCTGTTCGGGGCGCCGTCGCAGAACTTCGTGTACGCGGACGTTGACGGCAACATCGGGTACCAGATGC
>JAKAHU010000202.1 GCA_021825385.1 Chloroflexota bacterium
ACGAAGGGCGGTCCGAGCAGGATGAGGTCGCCGTCGACGCCGTCCGCGTTACCGGTCCCCGAATAGACGAGCAGGCCGCGCGAGCGCGCCCCGCGGACGATCGACTCGACGAGCCGAACGGCGCGCGGGAAGGGGCGCCGCGAGGCCCGATCGGTGACGAGCTCGAGCCCCAGCAGCAGGCCCCGGCCGCGGATCTCGCCAACGTTCGGGTGGTCGCCAAGCCGGATCTCGAGCAGGGCCCGCAGCCGCTCGCCCTTCGTCGCGCTCGCGGTCACGAGGTCTTCGGCCTCGAGGATCCGGAGCACCTCCCCGGCCACAGCCGCCCCGACCGGCGAGTGGGAGTACGTGAAGCCGTGGACGAACGGCCCGCCGCTCCGGACGGTCCGGAACACCTCGTCGCTGGCGGCCACGAAGCCGAACGGCCAGTAGCCCGACGTGGCGCCCTTGGCCGCGACGAGGATGTCCGGCCGGATGCCCCAGTGGTCCATCGCGAACCAGCGCCCGGTCCGCCCGAAGCCGGTCATCACCTCGTCGGCGATCAGGAGGATCCCGTGCCGGCGGCAGATCTCCGCGATCGCCTCCCAGTAGCCGTCCGGCGGCACGGCTGCCCCGAGCGTCGCCCCGACGATCGGCTCGGCGACGAACGCGGCGACCGTCCGCGGCTCGGCGGCCTCGATCGCGTGCTCGAACTCGGCGGCGAGCAGGAGCGGGTCGCCGAGGGCATGGGCGCTCGGCTCGTCGGCGCGGTACGGATACGGCGCCGAGAGGTGCCGGAACCGCCCCAGCCAGCCTTCGTACGGGCGCCGGAGCGGCGTGCGCCCGGAGAGGTCGAGCGCGCCCAGCGTGTTGCCGTGATAGCTCCCCCAGCGGCTGAAGACGATCCAGCGGCCGGACTCGCCGCGGGCGAGGTGGTACGCCCGGGCCAGCTTGAGCGCGGTTTCGATCGCCTCCGAGCCGCCGCTGACCGGGTAGATCGCCGGCCCCTCGACCGGCAGGTGAACGCCGACCGCCGCCGCATAGGCCTCGAGCGACTCGCTCGTGAACGCACTCCCATGGGCATAGGCGAGCTGGGACGCCTGCTCGGCCATCACCCGGACGACGCTCTCGCGGCCGTGCCCGACGTTGATCACGATCGCCCCGCCGGCCGCGTCGAGGTACGCCCGCCCCTCCGCGTCCCAGATCGTCGATCCGCTAGCCCGGACCGCGACCGGCGGCTCCGGGTCGAGCGAGCGACGGAAGACGCGGGCGACCACGGGGGCTGATGCGAGGGGATCGGTCATCACGTGCATTGTACGGGGCGCCGGTCGGGGTTTCCGGTCGCAGCCCTGCCACGGGTTCGAGGGCAATGGCGGCATCGCCGCCCGAGGCTGGCGCCGGCGATGCTGCTCCCACCAGCATCCGGTGGGCAGCCACGAGCCCAACGGGCACCCGGATCCGCTGCACTGCCACCGCCGATTCCGACAGGGTCTGCACGTTTCGGCTCGCTCCCGTCGCTTCCCGGTGCACCCAGTCGATCGGCCCGCCGGGGCCCTGCCGGCCGGGCTCCTGCCGAATGTGCTGGTGTCAGCAGCACGGGACCAGTCTGGATCCAGTCGTGATTCGGTGCGAGCGTCATCCCCACGGTCCCCGCCGTTCCGCTCAGCGCCCTTCGGCGAGCCCTGCTTTCGCGCTTCGCGGCCTGCTTCCGTGCACCTCTCCGCCCTCGGTGCTGCCAGGTTGAGAGGCTCGGCGTTAGCTTGGCTGTTCCGCGGGTTCGAGCTACCGCCAACCGGTTAGCGAGTACCGCGCGGCTTTGCGAGTACCGCGCGGCTTTGGACGAGATCCCACGTCAGTAGACGACTCGCCGCTAGGTCGGCCGGCGCCGATCGACGAGGGCGAACGTCGCGAGGAGCAAGACGCCCGAGCCGAGTAGGTACGCCGCAACCTCCGACTGCTGCCACTGGACAGCCGTCGTCTCCGAGGGCCCGAGATACAAAGGCCGGTAATGCTCGTTCAGCCAACCGACAATATCGACAGTGGTGGGCGGCACAGTTGCGAGAGCCTCGTCACGGCTGAGCATCTGGCCATCGGCTGTCACCCACCGGAAGTCGTAGGCCGGATCGAGCTGGGCTGAAGGTGTCTCCTGGATCACGTTGCTGTCGGGCACGCTGCGCCATCTGACTCCGATCGAGGCGTTTGCAACAAGGACGGCGAGGACCGCGCCCACTATGAGTGCCGGCAGGGTGCGTCCCAGAAGGGCGCCAGCGAACATCCCGAGGCCAAGGCCGGCGAGGGCGTGGGCGACTACCGGCGGCCCGAACAAGGATGCGTCGTTGAAGGCACTCACCCAGAGGCCGTTGCCCGAACGAGCTCCCTCCAGGAGTGAGGACGCCATGGCGGCGATAGCGGCGATACCCACCGTCAGAAGCAGGATCGGTACCATTCGGCCGGTCAACCATCGCCGACGGGAACCGGCCAGCGCCCAGGCCACAGCCGCGGTGCGCGCCTCGAGCTCACGACCGACCAGCGGGACACCGAGCAACAGTCCGGCGACGAACGGCAGAACGAACATCGCCGCCATGACCTTACCCGCCTCGTCCTCGTTGATGGCAGCCCACTGCTGCATGGAATCTAGGCAGGTGCCCGCAGAAAACGGTCCGCCCCCGCCGATCCACCGCTCCAGACATCGCTCGCTGACCCCAACCGAGCTCAGACGCCCCGTCACCAGTACCGCGCCGCCGGACAGTGCGAGCATTAGAAGGGTGGCGGCGGCGACCTCGAAGCGCTGCATCCTGATCGAGAGACGCGCAGAGACGAATGATCTTCGCAGCCAGTCCATCACGCCGCCCAACCCGTGGCGGCCGCCTCGGTCGCGCGCCCCGCCGCCAGATAACCGAGAACGATCTCCTCGAGGGTCGCCGGCCGCCCTAGAGGACTGCCCGCGGCGTCAAAGAGGGCGAGCTGCTCACCGCTTGGCCCAGCGAAGACGCCGATCGTGTTGGAAGGGAGGACGCCGGCCGCCACAACGATGCGATGCGTGGCGCGGGCTGCGGCAACGTCTTGATCGAGCATGATCCGACCGACCGACAGGATGACGAGACGGTCGGCCACTTGCTCGACGTCAGTGACGATGTGGGAAGACAGGAACGCCGTGCGCTCCTCGTCCCGCACCACCTCTGCGAGCAGGGTCAAGAAGTCTCGCCGGGCCAACGGATCGAGACTTGCGAGCGGCTCGTCGAGCAGCAGCACCGGTGCTCGGGTGCCGAGTGCAAGGGCCAGCGCCAGCTGAGCTTGTTGGCCCCCAGACAGATCACCCGCACGCTGCTTGGGGAGGATCGCCAGAGCGGCGAGTCTGCGTACGGCGAGCGAGCGGTCGAAGCCGCGGCGCAGGATGGCTGCCAGATCGACATGATCAGAGACTGTGAGGTCGCGATATAGAGACGCAGACTGGGGCACATACCCCACCCGTGCGAGCGCCTCCGACCGATGGGACCACGGATCAATCCCGTCGACCAAGACGCGGCCGGCGGTCGGGCGTTCGAAGCTCATCCAGCTGCGGATGAGTGTGGACTTACCGGCCCCGTTCGGGCCGACAATGGCCGTCACCGAGCCTGCCGGCACAGCAAGGTTGACTTCGCGTAGCGCCCACGGACCGCCCCGTCTGTAGCGCTTCGAGAGCCCCAGCGCCGAAAGGACGGCGGTTTGTTCCATCACGTATCTCCTCCCGGGTTCTCGTGCCCAGTGTCGGCGGAGGCTACTAGCTTGATACCCATCGAGCGCGGGGCATGGGCGCGGGCAAGCCGCCCGAGATCTTCGCGGTCCAGACGGCCCAAGTGCAGCCTGGCACTCTTCGTCAAGTTCGCGGCATGCTCAACGTCCAAGCCGCGCCTGTGTGCTCCGCCCTCTCCGCGTAACGTGCCATCGAGCGCCTCGAGCGTCCGATGGCACGTCCTCTATATCTGCGGCTACTGTCCGCTGATGAAGAAGATGGGCTGTCCGTTGGCACGCCACCCCATTCCCGAATAGACGTAGCAACGTCGCTGCCAACGGGACTACGAGGTCCCGGTTTTCGTAGTTGCAGATCCTGCCGGAGCTGCAGTTCGTGTTGTACGACGCTGTGGCCAGTGCCGCTGACGCGAGCATCCCGCTGAGGAGCAAGGCCAGGATCACCGGAATCACGTTTCGTCTTGTCGATAGACGAGACATCGAAGGCCTCCCCGACTCTCATGATTGGGATCGCCTGTGCTGGGCTGGCGCTGTGGCGAGTTGCTCTCTACCTGGAATCTCGTCTCGATATCTCACCCCTCCTGCACGAGAAGGCCCGCGACCGCAGCGACCCTCGCCCGGGCCCACACGAGCCCGCCAGCGAAGCGGGCGTCGCGGTAGACGAGCATCGCGAAGCTCGGGGTGTCCCGCGAGCCTCCAGCTGGGTGTTGAACATGCCGACGACCGGGTATGCTCGGTGGTGGCAGTGGTAGGTCACGACGTCACAGCGAGCAATCGGATCATCAAGGGCTGCCCGCGCGTCGCGGACGGCAACAACTTTCGATGCCGTAGCCGCGATCCTGACAAGCGCCGCTCCGGTGGCTGGCTGCTCGCGTCTATCCACGGGTTGTGGGCGAAGCTGTCGCATGGACTCTCGATTTCGGCATGGCCGGTGTGCGGGACCTTGTTGGGGGCCGTTGCCACCGCCAAGGATCCCGGGTTGGCTCGACCGTGACAGCCCATGAGATCACTGGTTGGCGACCGCACCTTCATGGGGTTGGGCTGGATGACCCGCGCCGCGTCGCACTCATTGCCATCGCAGTTGCCACGGTCGTCGCATCGCTCTGGCTGTTCCCTCCCGATACACCATTCGACCTCGCGGCAGCCTTCGCTCTGCTGCTCGGGTTCGTGCTTCGCCGTCTGCCTCTCCTGGCCGAATCGCTCTTCGTCCTGGCGGCCACGAGCGGCTGGCCACTCCTTGCGGCAGCGCCAGGCCCGGTGTCGTTCGTGATGTGGCTGGCACTCCCACTGGCCGCCGTGCTTTTCGAGCCGGCGAGCTCTTCAAGCCGGACCGTATTCGGAAGAGTGGCCGTCGTCGCCGGGATCGGAGCGGCGATCTGGATCACCGCGCTGACGGCCGGCTGGCCTGACTGGGAGTCCGTCTACAAGACCGGCCCGGTCGCCGCGCTCATCCTGGTGGCGCGCAGGTACGCGAGAACAGGGCTGTCACTGGTCAGCAGGGCGCGTGAGGAGCGGGCCGAGCAACGGCGGGTCGGCGTCTCAGTCCCACTCCTGACCGCGCTTCTCGACCAGTCCATCCCTGGTCGCACGCTCAGCCGCCTGGCGGCCAGCGAGACGGCCCGCTCCTCGGTCGCGACCGAGCTCCACGCTGAGGTCATGCCACGCCTCGTCGCCGTCATCCGCTCGGCCGAGCGGATCGGCGCCACGGACCTGGCGGTCGAGGCGCGCGAACTCGGTGAGACGGTCCGCACGCTCATGAGTCGCGATCGTCCGGTCACGCTCGAGACGCTTGGCTTCCCCGCGGCGATCGAGTCCCTCGGGCAGGAGATCGGACGCCGCCACGGGCTGGCACTCACTGTCGACGTGGAAAGCGCGTCGGGCGAGCCACCCACGCTCGTCGCTCGCGCCGCGTACCGCAGCGCGCAGGAATGGCTCGAGAACGTCGGCCGTCATGCGGGCGCTCGTTCGGTTCGTGTCACCGGCACGTGTCAGCCAACGCTTCTCGAATTACGGGTCACGGACGATGGACGGGGATTCGATCCCGGTCAGGCGGCCGAGACGGTGCGGGCCGGCCATCTGGGGCTGACCGATGTTCGGGCCGAAACCGCAGCAGTCGGCGCCAGGCTGGAGATCCGGCCGCTGCGGTCCGGCGGAACGGAGATGCTCTGGCGGTGGGAACGGTGATCCGCGTCGTCATCGTCGACGACCACCCGCTCGTGGAGCGAGGCCTCGCAGCCGCGTTCGCTACGGATCCGGGGTACGGGATCGAGGTCGTCGGGACGGCCAGCTCGCCCGACGAGGCGGTCGACGTCGTGGCGGGGAGCATTGCGGATGTCGCCCTCTGTGACGTCATGCTGGGCGGCGAGCCGGCCGGGCTCCGGTTGATCGAACGGCTTCGGGCGCTTCTCCGACCGCCCGCGATCGTCATGCTGAGCTCGTACGACGCACCTGGATTCGTGGACGCGGCCCTCAAGGCAGGCGCCTCCGGGTACCTTATCAAGACGGCTCCGCTTGACGACATCGCCGGTGCCGTCCACGCGGCCGCGGCCGGTCAACCGGTAACCTCGGACTGGCTGCTCGCTCGCGCCCGGACGGCCCCGTCAGCACCGTCACCCCGGGAGCTGGACGTGATCCGGGCGGTCGCATCGGGCCGGAGCAACAGCGAAGTTGCGAGCGAGCTGGGGCTCCGGACCAAGACCGTCGAAAGCTACCTTCACGAGCTCTACCAGCGACTCGGCGTCGCCTCCCGAACCGAGCTCGTGACGCTCGCGATCCACCAGGGCTGGCTGACTGGCCCAGGCGAGGACCGTCCGGGCAGGTGATCGGCGGCTTCGAGGAGGCGGGGGCGGTCTGCGGGTGCGCGGGGTCTGGCTTGCCTGCGCGAGGGAGCGTCGCCGGCCGGGCAGACCTCGGCGCCGCTCCGGTCCCGAAGGAGGCCGGCCCGGGCAACGCGCGACGGCCGGGCGCCGAAGCGCCCCGGCCGTC
>JAKAHU010000203.1 GCA_021825385.1 Chloroflexota bacterium
GGCGGCGCCGCGCCGGCCGTCCGGGCCGGGCCGGGCCCTGCTACCATCGCCCGGCCATGACCGAGCGCCGCCGCTACTACCTCACGACCGCGATCGCCTACGCCAACAACCGACCCGGCCTGCACACCCTGTACGAGGTGATCGGGGCCGACGCGATCGCCCGCTGGCACCGGATGCTCGGCGATGACACGCGCTTCCTGACCGGCACCGACGAGCACTCGGTGAACATCGCGATGAAGGCCGAGGAGCAGGGCAAGACCCCCCGGGCCTTCGTCGACGAGATGGTCGCCCTGTTTCGGGCGGCGGAGGATGCCCTCGCGATCAGCCCCGATCGGTTCATCCGCACGACCGACCCCGACCACATCCGGGCGGCCCAGGAGATGGTCCGGCGGGCGTATGCCAACGGCGACATCTACCTCGGCACGTACGAGGGCTGGTACTGCCCGAACGAGGGGTTTCGGGCGGCCTCCGACCTGCTCGAGACCGCCCGCGGCACGATCTGCCCGAATCACCCCGACGTCCCCCTCCAGTGGCTGAGCGAGCGGAACTGGTTCTTCAGGCTGTCGGCCTACCAGGAGCGGCTCGAGCGCCACTACGCCGAGCACCCCGACTTCGTCGCCCCGGAATACCGCCGGAACGAGATGCTCGGCTTCATTCGCGGCGGCCTCGAGGATTTCTCGATCAGCCGAGCCGGAGCGAGCTGGGGGATCCCGTTCCCGATTCGCGAGGATGGGTCCTCGTCGCTCCTGCCCGACGGGACATGGGATCCGGCGGCCGGCACGATCTACGTCTGGTATGACGCGCTCATCAACTACATCACCGGGGCCGGGTTCCCGGACGATCCGGCCTCGTTCGCCTACTGGTGGCCGGCCGACCTCCACGTGATCGGGAAGGACATCGCCCGCTTCCACACGATCTACTGGCCGGCGATGCTCTGGAGCGCCGGGCTGGAGGCGCCCCGTCGAGTCTGGGTCCACGGCTGGCTGCTCGTCCAGGGCGAGCGGATGAGCAAGAGCCGGGGGAACTTCCTCGACCCCGACGCGGTCGTCGCCGCCTTCGGGTCGGACGGGGCGCGCTACGTGACCCTGCGCGAGGTGGCCTTCGACCGCGACAGCGACGTGTCCTGGGATTCGTTCGTCCGGCGTTACAACGCCGACCTGGCCAACGACTTCGGCAACCTCGTCAACAGGACCGTCTCGATGGCCAACCGCTACCTCGGTGGTGAGCGTCCGGCGCCCCGCCGGCCGCCCGACTCGTCGCTCGCACTGGCCTGGGGCCCGACCCTCGAGGCCTACCGGCACAAGCTCGAGGAGTGCCTGCTCCACGAGGCGCTGGCCGCGCTGTGGGAGTTCGTTGGGGCGGCCAATCGGGTCGTCGACGCCGAGCAGCCGTGGGTCCTGGCCAAGGCGGCCAGGACCGGTGACGAGCTGGCCGGGGCGCGCCTGCGCGGTGTGCTCGGCGATCTCGTCGAGGCGTGCCGGCTGGTCGGACTGGCGGCGGCCCCGTTCCTGCCCGGGACGGCGCCCCGGATCGCGGACCTGCTCGGCCTGCCATATCCGTACGGCCCCGACGGCAACGGCGGTCCGCCCATCCTCGACGAGCTGGCCTGGGGTGCCCACGCGACCGAGCCCGGACGCCTCGGCACGCCGGTTCCACTCTTCCCGCGTCTCGAGGCCGAGGTCGAGGCTGCCGAGGAGGCCGGGCGCGGCGCCTGAGCGACCGCCGCTCGTCCTCGATGCGTCTCGTCGACTCGCACTGCCATCTCCAGGCCGAGCGCTTCGCCGCCGACGCGGAGCTCGTCCTGGGCGGGGCACGCCTGGCCGGCGTCGAGCGGATCCTCGTCCCGGGCTGGAACCGGATCTCGGGCGAAGCAGCGCTCACCCTGGCCGAGCGGCACCCCTGGCTCGACGCGGCCGTCGGTGTCCACCCGCACGAAGCGGCGCGGGTCGACGAGGCGGCCTGGGCCTGGTTCGTCGAGGCGGCGGCCGACCACCGCGCGGTCGCCGTCGGGGAGACCGGCCTCGACTTCGACCGAGCGTTCTCGTCGGTCGAGTCGCAGCTGGGCAACCTGCGGCGCAACCTCGCCCTCGCTCTCGCGACCGGCAAGCCGGCGATCCTCCACTGCCGGTCGGCGGCCGGGCGACGCGATGCCCAGGACGCGCTCGTGGCCGAGCTCCGGTCGGCCGGGTTCGGCGATCCGACGGTCACCCGCGCCTTCGGAGACCGGCCGGCGGCGATCGTCCACTCGTTCTCCGGCCCGCCCGACTACGCGGAGGCGGTCCTGGCCCTTGGCCTCGCGATCTCGTTCAGTGGCCTCGTGTTCCGGCCGGGGGAGGAATCGTCGGCCGAGGTGGCCCGGATCGTGCCCGCCAACCGGCTGCTCGTGGAGACCGACGCCCCGTACCTCTCGCCGCCGGGCGCGCCACGGCGGCGGAATGAGCCGGAGTGGGTGGCGGTCACCGCCCGCTGGTTGGCGGAGCAACGGGCTGAGGACCCGGCCCTGCTCGGCGAGCGCCTCGTCGCCAACTACGACGCGATCCTGCCCCGCTGGCGGCCGCGCTGAGCGCCCCGGCTCGCCCGGCCGCCACGCTGCGACGGGGCGTCGGCGTTGGGGGCCGGTCCATGGCCAACGGCCCTTGGGTCCGGCGGCCGGCAACCGGTGTCACCGATGTCGAGAGCCGGGCCTGGGCGACGATCCGCGCCCTCCTCGCCGGCCCGACCGCCGAGGAACGGGCCAACGGGCTGGCCGCCGTGACCAGCGGCTTCACCGGCGTCCGGATGCTCCGTCTCATCGACGGCGTCGCGCACGTCTACCTCGATGGCACCTGCCATGGCGGTGGGGCGACGTACACCGTCGCAGACCTGATCCGGGCCAATCTGCTCCCGTTCCCTGAGATCGTCGCGGTCAAGGTCTACGACGAGCATGGCGAAACCGAACAGCCGACCGGCCCGGTCGACTCGATCCCGCTCTGCCTGGAGCCCTAGGAGGTCCGATGTCGCGCGTGGCCCAGGTCGCGTTCCTCCTTCTGGCAGGTGCGCTCGCCGCATGTCAGGCCGGCGTACCGTCCGGCGCCCCGACCCGGTCGCCTTCGCCCGCGTCCGGCGCCCCGACCGCCCCGCCAACCGCAGCCCCGTCTGCGCCGACCTCGTTCGAGGCGACATTCAGCTGTCCGCCACCGAGCCTGACGCTCGTCCCGCCGAGCAACCGCCTGACCGGTGTCGAGGTCAGTTCCCGGGCCGGCTTCGACCAGGTCATCTTCCGCTTCGGTCCGCCGGCCGAGGCCGGTGGGTCCGCGCCCGTCCTGGCCGTCGCCCCGACCGGCCCACCGTTCGTCGAGGGGGCGAGCGGGCGGCCCCTGGCCGTGGCGGGGGAGCGGTTCATCGCCCTGACCTTCCGCCAGATGGTGATCGCCGACGAGCAGGGCAACCCGTCCGATGCGGGCCCGGGCCGGCTGACCGGACCCGGCCCCGCCGTCCGCGAGGTCGTCCGGAGCGAGGCGTTCGAGGGGGTTGTCTCCTGGCTGATCGGGACCGCGACACCCGGCTGCGCGCGGGTGGCGGTCGATCGGGCTGCCGAGCGTCTGCTCGTCGAGGTCGCGCATCCCTGATCTCCTCACGACCGCCCCCGGGCACCCCTGGAAGGGTCCGCCGGTCACGGCTCCGGAAACTCCTTGACATCGCCGGCATCGCTCGGCTAGTCTTCTTAGCACTCGGACAACGAGAGTGCTAAAGCGGCGAGCGAGACGTGAACGAGCGCTGTCCGGGCGCCCGGACGAGACTCGGTTTGCAGCCGACGCGACGCACGCAGCCACCGGGGATGCGCGGAGGCGCACCGCTTCGCGCCCCGGATCGAATGAAGACTGGCGGACGACGCACGTCCGCCACCAGACGGAGGTTCGCACCTTGGCCACCGCCACTGCTTCTGCGACGAAGCTTCGCCCACTGGGCGACCGCGTCGTAATCAAGCCGACCCCCCGCGAGGAGATGACGAAGAGCGGCATCGTGCTTCCGGACACCGCCAAGGAGAAGCCCCAGGAGGGCACGATCCTGGCCGTCGGGCCGGGCCGCTTCCTCGAGGACGGCAAGCGTGAGCAGATGGACGTCAAGGAGGGCCAGAAGGTCCTCTACGCGAAGTACGCCGGGACCGAGTTCAAGGTCGACGGCGAGGAGCTGCTCATCGTCAGCCAGAAGGACATCCTCGCGATCGTCGAGGAGTAGTTACCGGACGAAGTGGCCGGGACCTGACCGTCGGGGGGACCGCCCGTCGGGCCCGACGACTCTCGAACCCGGCCCACCCACCAGCGATCGACCACCAGCGCTCCCGGAGGAACACACGAATTGGCTAAGCAGTTGATCTTCGACGAGACCGCGCGCCGCTCACTCAAGCGCGGCATCGACCGCCTCGCAGATGCGGTCAAGGTGACACTCGGGCCGAAGGGCCGGAACGTCGTCCTGGACAAGAAGTTCGGGTCGCCCACGATCACCAACGATGGGGTCACGATCGCCCGCGACATCGAGCTCGAGGACCCGTTCGAGAACATGGGCGCCCAGCTCCTCAAGGAAGTCGCCACCAAGACCGATGACGTCGCCGGTGACGGCACGACGACCGCGGTCGTGCTCGGCCAGGCGATGGTGACCGAGGGCCTGCGCGTCGTGACCGCCGGGGCGAACCCGATGGTCGTCAAGCGCGGCATCGAGAAGGCGGTCGAGACGATCGTCGAGGAGATCCGCAAGCAGGCTCGCCCGGTCGAGACCCGCGAGCAGGTCGCCGCGGTGGCCGCGATCAGCGCGGCCGATCCCGAGGTCGGCGAGATCATCGCCGAGGTGATGGACAAGGTCGGCAAGGACGGCGTCATCACCGTCGAGGAGGGCCAGAGCCTCGGCCTGGAGAAGGAATACACCGAGGGGATGCAGTTCGACCGCGGCTACATCTCCCCGTACTTCGTCACGAACCCGGATCGGATGGAGGCCGTTCTCGAGAACCCGCTCATCCTGATCACGGACAAGAAGATCTCGAGCGTGCCCGACATGCTGCCGGCCCTCGAGAAGGCCGTTCAGCAGGGCAAGCCGATGCTGATCATCGCCGAGGACATCGACGGTGAGGCGCTGGCAACGCTCGTCGTGAACAAGCTCCGGGGCACGGTCTCCGTCCTCGCGGTCAAGGCGCCGGGCTTCGGCGATCGGCGCAAGGAGATGCTGCGCGACATCGCGATCCTGACCGGCGGCACGGTGATCAGCGAGGAGATCGGGCGCAAGCTCGACTCGGTCACGGTCGAGGATCTCGGTTCGGCCCGGCGGGTCGTGGCCACGAAGGACGACACGACGATCGTCGACGGCAACGGGGCGCCCGAGCAGATCAAGGCCCGGATGACCCAGATCAAGGCCCAGATCGAGGAGACGACCTCCGACTACGACCGCGAGAAGCTCCAGGAGCGCCTGGCCAAGCTGTCGGGCGGCGTCGCCGTGATCAAGGTCGGCGCGGCCACCGAGGTCGAGCTCAAGGAGAAGAAGCACCGGATCGAGGATGCGCTCTCGACGACCCGGGCAGCCGTCGAGGAAGGCCTGGTCGCCGGTGGCGGCACGACCCTCCTCCAGGCGATCCCGGCCCTCAGCTCGCTCAGCCTTGGCGGTGATGCCCAGGTCGGGGTCGACATCGTCCGCCGGGCGCTCGAGGCGCCGGCCCGCCAGATCGCGGATAACGCCGGTGCTCGGGGCGAGGTCGTCGTCGAGACGGTCCGCGGCATGGAGATCGGCCACGGCTTCGATGCTCTCCGCGGCGAGTACGGCGACATGTTCGCCAAGGGGATCGTCGACGCCGCCAAGGTCACCCGCTCGGCGCTCCAGAACGCGGCCTCGATCGCGGCCATGGTGCTCACGACCGAGACGCTCGTGACCGACATTCCCGAGAAGGAGAAGGCTGCCGCCGGCGCCGGCCACGGCCACGGCGGAGAGATGGACTTCTAGTCCGCTCCAGCGCCAACCGCGGAAGGACCCGGGTCGAGAGGCCCGGGTCCTTCCGATTCTCGAGCGGCGCGCTCCGGCCGGCCGTCCGGATGACGACCGTCCCGTTGACACGGGTCACGTTCGGGGCCAGGCTGGCCTCGTTGCCAGCGATCGCCGCTTGGAGGCGTGGATGTCCCGTCGAGTCCCGGTCGCGCTCGTCACCCTCACCGTCGCCGCCGCGACGGTCCTGGCGGCCTGCACCGGTCGGGTGGCACCGGCCCTGAGCGACCCCCGGGCGATCGTGGACGGGGCGCTCGACGCCGTCGAGGCGGCGAAGTCGGTTCACCTGGAGGTGGAGGTCGCCGGTTCGCCCGGGGCGGGCCTGGGCGGCCAGGCGACCGGCGGATCACTCGACCTCGAGGGCACGACCGCTGAAGCCGACGTCGACCTTGCCGCCGGAGCCGTGCGCGGGTCGTTCACCGTCCCCGCCGTGCCGGGACTCGGCGGTCAGCTGATCGCGATCGACCGGGTGGCGTACCTGAGGGTCGACCTGCTCGGTCCGCGCTACCGGAAGCTGGCGGGCGGAGACGGCGGCCCCCTCGACGCCCTGGTCGACCCGCGCCGGGCGATCTCCCAGATGCGCCAGGCGCTCGAGGGGCTGTCCGGCCCGCCCCGCAAGGCCCCCAACGAGCAGTGCGGCGACGCCGACTGCTACCGGGTCACGATCGCGGTGCCGGTGGCCG
>JAKAHU010000204.1 GCA_021825385.1 Chloroflexota bacterium
GGCCGGCGTGGCCGTCGAGCTCCTGGGGATCACGAAGCGGTTCGGACGCCTCGTCGCGAACGACCGCGTCGACTTCGACGTGCGCCGCGGCGAGGTCCACGCTCTGCTCGGCGAGAACGGGGCCGGCAAGACGACCCTGATGCGCGTCCTGTACGGCCTGACCACCCCCGACGAGGGCGAGATCCGGATCGACGGGCGACCCGTCGCCATTCACGCACCGAAGGACGCGATCGCGGCCGGGATCGGGATCGTGACCCAGCACTTCTCGCTCGTGCGGCCGATGACCGTGGTCGAGAACCTCGCCCTCGGCCGGGTCGGCGGATTCCGCCTCGATCTCGAGCGGGCCCGCCGCCAGGTGGCCGACGCTTCCGAGCGGTTCGGGATTCGGGTCGATCCGGCGGCCGTCGTGGGCGAGCTCTCGATCGGCGAACAGCAACGGGTGGAGATCCTGAAGGCACTGGCGCGTGACTGCCGGGTCCTCATCCTCGATGAGCCGACGGCAGTGCTCGTGCCGCAGGAAATCGACGCCCTCTTCGCGACCCTGCGCCGGCTGGTGGCCGACGGCCTGGCCGTCGTGTTCATCAGCCACAAGCTCGGGGAGGTCCGGGCGATCAGCCACCGGGTCAGCGTCCTGCGCCGGGGCGCGATGGTCGGAACGGTTCCCGGCTCGACCGACGAGCGCGAGCTGGCCCGGATGATGGTCGGCCGGCCGACCTTTGGCGTCGCCCGGAGCGGCACGCCGGACCCCGCGGCCGAGCCCGTGCTCCGGGTCAGCGGCCTCCGGGCGACCGGCCGCCACGGCCTCCCGGCCCTTCGCGACATCACCTTCGAGATCCGCCGGGGTGAGATCCTCGGTCTGGCCGGCGTCTCCGGAAACGGCCAGACCGAGCTCGTCGAGGTCCTCTCGGGGATGCGCCAGCCGGTCGCCGGCTCGGTCACCGTGGATGGCCGCGAGCTCGCCGGGGCGACCCCGACGGCGCTCATGGCCGCCGGCGTGGGGCGGATCCCCGAGGACCGCCAGGCCAGCCTCGTGCCCGACCTGAGCGTGGCCTATAACCTGGTCCTCGAGCGGCTGGACGACTTCGCCACCTGGCGGGGCCTCGACGAGGGCCGGATCCGCGAGCACGCGCAGGCGCTCATCGAGCGCTTCGACATCCGCGCTCGACCCGAGGATCGCGTGGCCACCCTCTCCGGGGGCAACATCCAGAAGGTCCTCCTGGCGCGCGTCCTGTCGCGCCAGCCGAAGGTGATCGTCGTCGCCCAGCCGACACGGGGGCTCGACATCGGGGCAACCGAGTACGTGCGCGGCGAACTGCTCGCCCGGCGCGCTGCCGGAGCGGCCGTGCTCCTCGTCTCGGAGGACCTCGACGAACTCCTCGCCCTCGCCGATCGGCTGATCGTCCTCTACGAGGGCCGGGTCGTGGGCGAGACGCCAGCCGCCGATGCCAACCCCGAGCGGCTCGGGATCCTCATGGCCGGCCGGGGCGAGGCGGCCTGACGATGGCGGCCGGCGAGCACCCACCCGCGCCGCCATCCGGCCGGCGCCCGAGCGGCACCGGCGGCCTGGCCAGCACGACCGGCCCGAGCGGCACCGGCGGCCTGGGCGGCCCGTGGCGCGCCTGGCTCCCCGGACTCGCCGCCGACTGGCGCTCGCCCTGGTCGATGCCCGCGCTCGTGATCATCGCGGTCGCCCTCACCCTCGGCCTCACCGCCGGGCCGATCCTGCTCGCCGGGGCAAACCCGCTCGAGGCCTACGGCGAATACCTGATCGTCCCGCTCACCTCGCGTTACACCCTCCTCGAGGTGCTCGTGGCGAGCACGCCGCTCCTGTTCACCGGGGCCGCGGTCGGGATTGCCTTCCGGGCCGGCTACTGGAACATCGGCGCCGAAGGGCAGCTGCTCCTCGGTGCGATCGCGGCGGCCGGAATCGGCCAGGTCGTGGGCGACCTGCCCTCGCCCGTCGCGCTCACCCTGATGGCCACCGGAGGCGCCGTGGCGGGGGCCGCCTGGGCGCTCGTGCCGGCCCTGCTCCGGGTCCGCTTCCGGATCGACGAGGTCGTCACGACGCTGCTCCTCAACCCGGTCGCCCTCCTGCTCGTGAACGGGCTCCTCCAGGGGCCGTGGCGTGACCCCATCTCCGGCTTTCCGGAGTCACCCCGGATCGTCACCGGGGCGGAGCTGCCCCAGCTCGTCGAGCGCTCGCGCCTTCACGGCGGGTTCGTCCTGGCGCTCCTGATCATCGTCGCCGGCTGGTACGTGCTGGCCCGGACCCCAGCCGGGCTCCGGCTCCGGGCGGCCGGGCTGAGCCCACATGCGGCCCGCTTCGCCGGAATCGACGTGCCGCGCACGCTGCTCCGGGCCGCGCTCGTGAGCGGGGCGATCGCCGGGATCGCCGGGATGAGCGAGGTGGCCGGAATCCAGTACCGCCTGACGGCCGGGCTGTCGGCCGGATACGGCTACACCGGGATCGTCGTCGCCACGCTCGGCGCGCTGTCGATGCCCGGCATCACCCTCGCCGCGCTCTTCTTGGGCGACTTGACCGTCGGGGCCAGCTCCGCCGGGCGAGCGCTCGCGATCCCCTCCCAGCTCAGCGCGGTCGTCCAGGGGACGCTGCTCCTGGTCACGATCGGGCTGCTCGCGGTCCGGCGCAACCGGCTCAGCCGGGCGGTCGAGCCCGCGGCGGGCGAGGTCGTCGTGGCCATCGAACAGGTCCCCGGCGCGGAGCTTCCGCCGGCCGCGACCGCGATCGACGAGGCGGGCGAGATCGAGGTCGGCGACCGGCCGGAGAGGAACGACCGATGACGTTCCTGGTCGATCTCCTGGCGGCCACCCTGCGCAACGCGACCCCGCTCGTCTACGGGACGGTCGGCGAGACCTACGCCGAGCGCTCCGGCGTCCTCAACCTGGGGATCGAGGGGACGATGTACGCGGGCGCGTTCTTCGGCTTCGCGGCCGCCTGGGCCAGCGGCTCGCTGCTCGTCGGGCTCGCCGCGGCGCTCGTGGTCGGGGTGCTCGCGGGGGCCCTGATGGGGCTGCTGACGGTCACCCTGGGTGCCAACCAGCACGTCTCCGGGCTCGGCCTGACGATCGGGCTGATCGGGCTGTCCGAGTTCGTCAACCGGCTCCTCTTCCGGGGCGGTGAGCTGCGGCGGATCGAACCGTTCCCGCTCGTCGAGCCGCCCGCCTTCCTCGGCCCGCTTGGACCGATCTTCAGCCAGTACGCGCTCACCTACGTCGCCTTCCTCGTCCTCGTCCCGCTGGCCTGGTGGATCCTGCGCAGCACCAGCTTTGGACTCGAGCTGCGGGCCGTGGGCGAGAACCCCGAGGCGGCCGATGCGGCCGGGATCAGCGTCGCGCGCACCCGGTATCTGGCGCTCATGTTCGGGGGTGCGCTCATGGGCGTCGGCGGGGCGGTCTTCACCCTCGCCTCGCTCGGCAGCTTCACCCTCGACATCATCGCCGGCCGGGGATGGGTGTGCATCGCGCTCGTCATCTTCGGGCGCTGGCGGATCGGACGGGGCGTGATCGGGGCGCTCCTCTTCTCGGCCGTCTACTCGCTCCAGCTCCGGCTGCGCATCCTGCCCGGCTGGGGCGATGTCCCGTTCGAGCTGCTGCTCGCCCTCCCCTACCTCGTGGTCATCCTCGCCCTCGCCATCTCCGGCCGGAACGTGGCCTACCCGGGGGCGTACCTGAAGCCGTATCGTCGGACCTGAGGGTCACCCGATCGGCCCCCGGCAGCCCATGATCGGGTCCGGGGCCGCAGGATCGGACCCGGACAGGCAGACCGGACCACAGGAGGTGTTCATGGACGACCGCGAGTTCCTGGCCGTGGCGATCGAGCAGGCCCGGCTCGGCCGGGACGAAGGAGGCGTGCCGATCGGGGCCGCCCTCGTCGCCGACGGCAAGGTCCTGGGGGCGGGACGCAACCGCCGCGTCCAGCTCGGGAGCGCGATCCGCCACGGTGAGACCGATGCGCTCGAGAACGCCGGACGGCTGCCGGCGTCGGTCTACCGCCGAGCGACGATGTACACGACGCTTTCGCCCTGCGACATGTGCACCGGCGCGATTCTGCTCTACCGCATCCCGCGGGTCGTGATCGGCGAGAACCGGACGTTCATGGGCGCCGAGGACCTGCTTCGCTCGCGCGGAGTCGAGGTCGTCAACCTCGACTCGCCCGAGTGCGTCGAGCTGATGCGGGCCTTCATCGCCCAGCGGCCCGACGTCTGGAACGAGGACATCGGCGAGGAGTAGCGTCTCGCAGGCCGGCCCGCTCCTGACCAGGCGCCCGTTCCGCGCTAGGCTGACCAAGCCGACCGTCGACCCCCATCGAACCCCCGGCAGACGCGAGAGGTCTCATCGTGCGAACCGTTCCCACCCTCGACCGGACCCGCCTGGCCCGACTCATGGAGCGCGAGCGGGCGGCGTTCGCCGCCGACCACCCGCGCTCGGGCGCGCTCCACGAACGGGCCAGCCGCTCGCTCCTGGACGGCGTGCCGATGAACTGGATGGTCAAATGGGCCGGACCATATCCCCTCTTCGTCGAGCAGGCACGGGGCGCGCACTTCAGCTGCGTCGACGGCCACGAGTACGTCGACTTCTGTCTCGGCGACACCGGCGCGATGGCCGGCCACGGCCCGGCGCCGACGATCGAGGCCGTGGAACGCCAGCTTCGCCGGGGGATCACCCACATGCTCCCGACCGAGGATGCGATCGCCGTCGGCGAGGAGCTCCAGCGCCGCTTCGGTCTGCCCTACTGGCAGTTCACCCTGACCGCCACCGACGCGAACCGCTTCTCGCTCCGGCTGGCCCGGCTGATCACCGGCCGGAGCAAGGTCGTCGTCCACAACCACTGCTACCACGGCTCGGTCGACGAGGCGTTCGCGACCCTGGCCGACGACGGGCGGGTCGTGGCCCGGCGGGGCAACATCGGGCCGGCGGTTGATCCGGCCCTGACGACCCGAGTCGTCGAATTCAACGACCTGCCCGCGCTCGAGCGAGCGCTCGCGGACCAGGCCGTGGCCGTGGTCATGATCGAGCCGGCGCTCACGAACGTCGGGATCGTCCTGCCCGAGCCCGGTTACCTCGAGGGCGTGCGCGAGCTGACCCGCCGGACCGGCACGCTCCTTCTGATCGACGAGACGCACACGATCTGCGCCGGTCCGGGCGGGGCGACCAAGGCCTGGGGCCTCGAGCCGGACATCCTCGTCATCGGCAAGACGATCGGGGGCGGGATCCCGGCCGGGACGTACGGGTTCACGGCCGCGATCGCCGACCGGATCAGTGCCCTGATCGCGCTCGAGGACGCCGATGTCGGGGGCATCGGCGGGACCCTGGCGGGCTACGCCCTCTCGCTGGCGGCGATCCGGGCGACCCTGGGCGAGGTGATGACCGACGCGGCGTTCGAGCGGATGATCCCGCTCGCGGCGCGCTGGGCGGCCGGGGTCGACGAGGTGATCCGCAGCCGGGGCATCCCCTGGCACGTGACCCGGCTCGGCGCCCGGGCCGAGTACCACTTCATGCCCGACCCGCCCCGGAACGGGTCCGAGCAGGCGGCCCACGGCGACTTCGAGCTCGAGCGCTTCCTCCACCTGTACGCGATGAACCGGCGGATCCTGATGACCCCGTTCCACAACATGGCCCTGATGTCGCCGGTCACGACCGAGGCCGACGTCGACCACCACACCGAGGTCTTCGCGGCCGCGGTCGACGAGCTCTTTGGCTGACTCGCCTCGAGCCCCCGAACGGCCCAGACACCCCGCGGGGGCTCATGGGCACGGATCGGAGTGCCCTCACCGGGACCCGGCGGTGTCGCGCAGGATCGGCCGGGTGAGGCAGGTCGGGCCACCCGAGCCGTTGATCCCGATCTCGAGCGCGTCGTACGTGTGCACCTCGCAGCCGCGGTCGCGCAGGGCGCGCCCGGTGCGCGGGTTGCCGCGGGCGATGATCACGACCCCCGGGCGGACGGCGAGGACGTTGCAACCAAGGGTCGGATACTCCTCGGGCGACACCTCGATCGTCCGGATCCCAAGCTCCGTGAGGAGCGCCCAGAGCCCGGCCGGCAGGAGCGGCGGGTAGACGACCGCCAGATCGTCGGCGACCGGGGAGATGACGCTCAGGAGGTGGACGAGCTCGGCCGGACCACGCCAGTACGGGAGATCGAAGATCCGGACGTCGCCCCCGACCAGGGCGGCGAGCTGGTGCGCCCCGGCATCGTTGGTCCGGAGCGAGCGGCCGACGCACAGCAGATCGGGCCGGAGCCAGAACGTGTCCCCGCCGTCGACGGTGCCCGGGGCCTCGATCCGGCCGACGGTCGGGATCCCCCGCGCCCGCGTCCAGGTCTCGACCAGGAGCTCCTCCCCGCGCCGGCTCGGCTTGCCCGAACGAAGCGGGATCGCCCCGCGATCGGTCACCAGAAGCGGATCGAACTGGTAGACGAGGTCCGGGCTGGCGCTCTCCGCTCCAAGCTCGTGGACGGCCACCCCGAGCCGGACCAGCAGGTCGACGAAGGCGTCGTGCTCGCGCTGGGCCCGGGCCAGATCGACCGGGTGGAGGAAGCCGTGGGCCGGGTCGTCGAAGGCGGCCCCGAAGGCCGGCCCGGGCCGCTTCACGAGCACCTCG
>JAKAHU010000205.1 GCA_021825385.1 Chloroflexota bacterium
GACGGCGCGGGCGGTGAGCGCGGCCGTCATCGCAGGGCCGCTTCGGCCCGCCGGCTGAACTCGACGGCCCGGAGCGCCGAGTCGCCCCCGGCATCGTGACGGAAGAAGACGAAGGCATCGTGGCCGGCGCGCAGGAACGGCTCGATCCGGTCGACCCAGGCGCCGAGCTCCTCGGGCGTGTAGGCCGTCCGCCGCAGGCGCAGGTAGACGAATGGGCCGGTCAGTCGGAGCGAGGGCGGCTCCGGATCATCGTCGGTCTCGGTCGCGCAGAGCACCGCTCCGGCCGAGCGGAGCAAGGCGAACACGTCATCGTCGAACCACGAGGGGTTCTGGAACTCGATCGTCAGGGGCAGGCCCGCCGGCCAGGCCAGCAGGAGCGCGGTCAGCCGCCGGTCGTCGCGCTCGACCTCCGCCGGGACCCGGAAGAGGACCGAGCCGAGTCGCTCCCCGAGCGCCGTCATCGGCGCGGTCAGCCAGGGCAGGACGGCCCGCGGGTCGCTGAGCAGGGCCCGGATACTGCCCCCGCGCTGAGCCTTGGCCGTGAACCGGAAGCCGGGCGGCGTGGCCGCGACCCAGGCGGCGATCCGCCCGGGGGTCGGCTGGCGGTAGTACGTGTTGTTCAGCTCGCACGCGGCGAGGCGGGTGGCGTACGAGCGGAGAAGGTCCTCGCGGCGGGTGCCGGGCGGGTAGAAGGTGGGCACCCAGTCCCGATAGGCGAACCCGCTCGTGCCCGTGTACAAGCGTCCGTCCACCGACCGATGGTACGCGAATCAGGCCGGCGGCCCGATTTTGGGACGCCTGGCCCTTGCCTGCCGGCCTCCGGATGGGCCAGTCTAAGCATGACCCTCCGGCCCGGTCCGGGGGTTCGGGGCGTGCCCCGCCGAGGCGGCGGCGCGGCCCCCGGGGGTGTCCGGAGGAGTTGATCAGCACAGGAGGTGTGCACGATGACTCTCATTCGTCGACCGCAGCGGCTGTCCGAGCTGATGGCCCTGCCGACGGTCGTCGACCGGATGTTCGAGGACTTGATGGCCCGGCCCTGGAGCTGGCTGTCGAGCGAGTTCATGCCCACCCTGCCGCTCCTGGACGTCCGGGTGACCGGTGACACGTGCTACGTGGAGGCCGCCCTGCCGGGGATCAGGCCCGAGGACGTCGACATCTCGATCGAGGGCGACATGCTCACGATCAAGGGCGAGTTCAAGAAGGAGGAGAAGCGCGAGGAGGAGGACTACCTGCTTCGCGAGCTGCATCGCGGCTCGTTCAGCCGGACGATCAGCCTGCCGAGCGGTCTGAAGACCGATGCCGCGAAGGCGACCTTCAAGGATGGCGTCCTGACCCTCGAGATCCCGAAGGAGGAGACGAGCAAGGCGCGCCATGTGAAGGTCCAGGTGGCCCGCTGAGTCGCAGCCGGTTGTGCCGGGCGGTCCGCCCTGCGAGGGTCGGGCCGCCCGGCTTTGTCATGCCTCGAACGTCGGCCCGCCGTCGCCTCCCGGCATCGATGCGCTGCAGCCGGCGAAGGCGGTGCCGGCCGCGGCGCGTTCGATCACCACCCCGAGGGCGCGCTCGAGCGCCGCCAGGTCGTCCGGAGTGAGCGCGGCCAGGAAGTAGCGCTCGACGCCGCGGAGGTGGGTCCCCGTTGCCTCTCGGAGCTTGTCCAGTCCGGCCTCGGTCAGGACCGCCTCGGCCCCCCGCGCGTCCGAGGGACAGGAGCTGCGGGTCGCGAACCCGTCCGCCACGAGCCGGTCGACGAGCCGGGTGACGCCGCTCCGCGAGAGGATCACCCGATCGGCGAGCTGGTTCATCCGCAGCCGCCGTCCGGGAGCGTGGGCGAGCTGGACGAGGGCGTCGTACTCGGCCAGTGAGATGCCGTGCTTCAGGCGCAGCTCGTCGTCGAGGCGGCGGCTGACGAGGGCATGAGCCATCAGGAACGTTCGCCATGCGGCGAGCCGACGGTCGGCCAGCCGGGCCATCGGCGCCGGATCCTCGGCTGTTCGGGCGATGGCCGGCGGATCGTCGAAGACAGGCAGGAGTTCGGTCGGGCCGGTCGGGACGCGGTCAGAGTTCGACATCGTGCGCATCATACGCTGTCGCGCAACTTGTTGACAGAGCAACGATAGGTGCGGTATATATCGTTGCGTCAGCAACGAGCTGCTCCACCGGAGCTCGCGCCAGCGAAAGGAAGACTGGACACGCCATGGACACCTGGAAGATCGACCCCGCCCACACGGACATCACCTTCTCCGCCAAGCACATGATGGTCACGACCGTGCGCGGCAAGTTCGACCAGGTCGAGGGAGAGCTCTTCCTGGACGAGCGAAACCCGACGGCCTCGCGGGGTGAGATCCGGGTGGCCGCCGCCAGCGTCTCGACCGGCGTCGAGCAGCGCGACCAGCACCTCCGCTCGGCCGACTTCTTCGACGCCGCGAACCATCCCTGGATCGTGGCTCGGGTGACCGGCGTCGAGCCGAAAGGTGACCGCTACCTCGTTCACACCGATGTCACGATCCGTGGCGTCACTCGCCCGGTCACCTTCGAGGCCGAGTTCCTCGGCATCGTCAGGAGCATGCAGGGTGGCCGGCACGCCGGGTTCCATCTCGAGGGCAAGGTGAACCGCGAGGACTGGGGCCTGACCTGGAACATGGGCCTGGAGGCCGGCGGCTGGCTCGTGAGCAAGGAGATCAAGCTCGACATCGACATCGCCGCCGACGCGGCCGCGGTCGAGCTGTCCCAGGCCGGAGCCGCCTAGGGTCGGCGGCCGCCCGCCCCACCAGACGCCGATCACAGGCGAGAGGCCACCGCCGCTCGCCTGTTTCTCTTCGCCGCCGGTTCGGGCGTGGGTGGCCGCGTTCGCTGGCGGCCCGCCTGGCCGGTGTCCGGCAGGATCCCCTGCCGTGCTCGTCGCACGCCCCCGCCGCAGGCCGGGTACGATCGTGTCCCACCGGTTGCCGGTGCCCGGCTGGCGGCGCCGGCCGTCGGGGCGGTGGCGGAGCAGCCGGCCGGGACGCCCCGGGCGGGCGAGAGGGAGCGCATGAGCACGTTCGACGTCACCGAGATCCGGCGCCGGTTCCCGGCCCTCGAACTCACCGTCGATGGCCGTCCCGTCGCCTACTTCGACGGGCCGGGCGGGACCCAGGTCCCGCAGGCGGTGATCGACGCGGTTGGTCGTTACTACCGCGAATCGAATGCCAACGACGGTGGGGCGTTCATCACCAGCCAGCGCAGCGACGAGATCGTGCGCCAGGCCCGGGCCGCGGTGGCGGACTTCCTGAACGCGCGCTCGGTCGACGAGATCAAGTTCGGCGCCAACATGACGACCCTGACCTTCCACGTCAGCCGCTCGATCGGGGCCACACTTGCCCCGGGCGACGAGGTCGTCGTCACGACTCTCGATCACGAGGCGAACGTCTCGCCCTGGCAGGCGATCGCCGCCGATCGCGGCCTGATCGTTCGGACCGTCGACATCCGACCCGAGGACGGGACGCTCGATCTCGACGACTTCGACCGCCAGCTTAGCAGGCGCCCGAAGCTCGTTGCGGTCGGCTACGCCTCGAACGCGATCGGCACGATCAACCCGGTCGCCGAGCTCGTTCGCCGGGCCCACGCGGTCGGCGCGCTGACGTACGTCGATGCCGTCCACTATGCGCCCCACGGCCCGATCGACGTCCAGGCCCTGGAGACCGACTTCCTGGCCTGCTCGGTCTACAAGTTCTTCGGGCCCCACCTGGGCATCCTGTACGGTCGGGCCGAGGTGCTCGACCGGCTGCCCGCCTACAAGGTCCGCCCGGCCCACGACCGGTTCCAGACCGGGACCCCGAATTTCGAGGGGATCGCCGGCACGCTCGCCGCGCTCGACTACCTCGCCTGGGTCGGCCGGAGATACGGCGACGCGCACGTCGCCGAGTTCCCCGGCTTCAGCGGCCGGCGCCTCGAGCTCAAGACCGCCCTGGCCGCGATCCGGACCTACGAGATGGACCTGTTCAGGCGGCTGATCGACGGCCTGGCGGGAATCCCGGGCATCCGGATCTGGGGGATCGCCGACCCGACCCGCCTCGCTGAGCGAACCCCGACCGCGGCGCTCACGTTCGAGGGGATCGGGCCGCGAGCCGCGGCCGAGGAGCTCGGCCGGCGCGGGATCACCGCCTGGGACGGCGACTTCTATGCCCAGGGGCTGATCGAGCGGTTCGGCCTCGCCGCCTCGGGCGGCGTGCTCCGGATCGGCCTGACCCACTACAACACGGCCGCCGAGATCGACCGGCTGCTGGGTGCCCTGGCGGAGATCGCCGCCTCCCGGGCGGCCGGGGCCGCCCGCTGAGCGGTTCGGCGATGGGCGCGCGGCTCGGGATCGGGCTGATCGGGGCGGGTCGGATGGGCTCGACCCATGCCCGGATCCTCGCCCGGGCCGTGCCCGAGGCGCGGCTGGTCGCGATCGCCGACCTCGACCATGCGGCGGCCGGCCGGCTGGCCGAGGAGCTCGAGGTGGAGGCTGCGTTCGGAAGCCCGGAGGAGCTCGTCGCGGCGCCCGGCGTCGACGCCGTCCTGGTCGCGGTCTCGTCACGCCATCATCTCGACGTCGTCCGGATCGCGGCCGCGGCCGGTCGGCACATCCTGTGCGAGAAGCCACTGGCCCTGACGATCGAGGAGACCGACGCCGCGATCGCCGCCGCCGAGGCGGCCGGGGTCCGCCTCCAGGTGGGCTTCATGCGCCGGTTCGACCCCGATTATCTCCGGGCGAAGGAGCGGCTGGCCGGCGGGGCGCTCGGCCGGCCGACGCTGTTCATGTCGCGCCAGTTCGACACCGACCCGATCCCCGACACGTTCCGCGACCCGCTCGTCAGCGGCGGGATCATGGTCGACATGGGGATCCACGAGTTCGACCTTGCCCGCTGGCTGATGGACGACGAGGTGGTCGAGGTTCACGCCTTCGGGGAGGCGGTCATCGACGAGGAGCTGGGCCACTTGGGCGACGTCGACAACGCCGTCGTCAACCTCCGGTTTGCGGGCGGAGCGGTCGGTTCAGTCGAGCTGAGTCGGAACGCCTCCTACGGCGAGGACGTGCGCACCGAGGTCCTCGGCCCGTCGGGCTCGGTCTTCGTCGGGCTCCTGCCGCTCGGCGGTGGAGCGTTCGCCGGCCCGGCCGGGTTTTCGATCGACACGCTCCCGACCTCGGAACCGCGCTTCGGGCGGGCGCTGGCGGAGCAGGCCCGCGCCTTCGCTCGGGCGATCCTCGAGGGCCGCCCGGTCGAGGTCGGCGGGAGCGAGAGCCGGTCGGCGCTGGCGATCGCGCTGGCCGCCCGCCGCTCGCTCGAAACGGGCGAGCCAGTGCGGGTGGTGACCCTCGCCGGCTAGTCGGGGATGGTCGCTCCGCCGCTGCGCCTGGGGTTCCAGGTCTGGGCTCAGCACGTCTCCTGGCCGGACCTGATCGCCGCCGGAGCGGAGGTCGAGGAGCTCGGCTTCGACAGCCTGTGGAGCAACGACCACCTCCTGCCCCTCGTGGCCGGCCCCGATGGGGTCGTCGAGGGGCCCGAGGGACCGGTGTTCGAGGGCTGGTCGATCCTCGCCGGCTGGGCGGCGGCGACGAAGCGGATCCGCCTCGGTTGCCTCGTCAGCTCGGTCGCCTGGCGCCACCCGGCCCTGTTGGTGAAGACGGCCACCGCCCTCGACCACATGAGCGGTGGGCGGATCACGCTCGGGATCGGGGCCGGCTGGTACGAGCGTGAGCACCGGGCCTTCGGCTTCCCGTATCTGCCGGTGCGCCAGCGGCTCGACCGGCTCGAGGAGGCCGCGACGATCGTGCGCGGGCTGCTCGACGGGGAACGGGTGATGTTCGCCGGGCGCTGGTACGCGGTCGAGGGCGCGCGCAACGACCCGTCGCCGGTCCAGGCCCGGCTGCCGTTGCTGATCGGCGGCAGCGGTGAGCGCCGGACCCTGCGGATCGTGGCCCGGTACGCCGATGTGTGGAGCGCGGACGGCGGCGATCCCGAGCTGCTCGCGCGCAAGGGCGCCGTGCTCGATGCGCACTGCCGGGTCGAGGGTCGCGACCCGGCCTCGATCCGGCGGACGGCCGGCCAGCCGCCGGCGCTCATCCGCCCGACCCGCGACGAGGCGGTCGCGACCCTGGCGGAGATCCTGTCCGGGCACGGCACGCCCTGGACGGTCGCCCTCTCGACCGCGTTTGCCTCGCCGTTCGTGGGGACCGCGGACGAGGTCGCCGCGGCCCTCCGGGAGGTCCGAACGGCGGGAATCGAGGAGGTGATGTTCGACCTGCCCCTGCCGCTCGACCGGCCGACGCTCGAGGCGCTGGCCGGCCCGGTCCGGAAGCGACTCGGCTGAGCTCGCCGGCGGGACGGTCGGCTATCCTCCGCTCATGGAGAGCCAGGGTTCGGGCGCGACGGCTCCGGCCGTGACCGGAACGCGCCGCTTCGGAGCACAGAGCATGACCGCGCCGCTGGTCGAGGTGCTCGTGAAGCGGCCCGGGCCGGCCTTCGGGGCCGCCTTCGACGACCCGGCCCACGGCTTCCTCCACCCGGTCGATCTGGCCCGGGCCCAGCGCGAGCACGACGCCTTCGTCGACCTGCTCGTCCGGCTCGGGGTGACCGTCC
>JAKAHU010000206.1 GCA_021825385.1 Chloroflexota bacterium
GCTGCTCGGGTTGGCCGCGCCGCCCCTCGAGCGCCTTGAGCAGGACGGTCTCCTCGCCCAGCAGGTACGCTCCCTGGACGCCCCGGACGTGAATCTCGAGGTCGTGACCGGAGCCGAGCAGGTCCGATCCGATGAACCCGGCCTCCTCGGCCGCGGCCAGGGCCGCTTCGAGCCGGCGGATCGCCTCGCCAGCGTCGGCGCGGACGGCGATCCAGGCCTCGCTCGCCCCGACCGCATGGGCCGCGATCGCGACCCCCTCGATGACCCCGAACGGGTCCACCTCGATCAGGGTCCGGTCGGTCGCGACGGCCGGGTCGGCGCCATAGCCATTGGCCACGACGTAGCGCCGGTGGGCCTCGCGGGCCGCGCAGGCGCGCCACTTCTCGCCGGCCGGGAACCCGGCCCCGCCCCGGCCGCGGAGCCCAGAGCTGGCGATCGTGGCGATCGTGCCGGTCGCGCCGAGGTCGCGGACGGCGCGCTTCAGGCCCTCGAAGGCGCCGCTCCGGACGGCTCCGTCGAGGTCGGTCGGGTCGGCCGCCCCGGCGCGGGCGAGGAGGATCTTGGGCCAGGCCGCCGGGGTCGGCAGGATCGTCGTCATCGGCTCAATTCCCCCGATCCGTGGTCGAGCCGCCACCAACGGCGCCCGCGAGCCCGGCCAGGTAGGCGGCCTCGGTGGGCGTGGGCGACGGAGCCGTGGGTCCCGGAGTCGTGGGTTCCGCGCCGGCGGTCGCGCCTTGGCCCGCGGCCTCGCCCGGGGCCTCACCGGCGCCGGCCGGCGCGAGGCGCAGGTGCCGGTAGTACGAGGCGGTGCCATAGATCATCGCGTACCAGGCGCCGCTGGTCTGGCTCACCCGCTTGAGCGCCGCCACCGGCAGGTGGCCGTACTCGTCCTGGATCGCCTCGAGGATCGCCAGCAGCCGGCTCGGGTCGTACTCGTGCTCGGCCAGGATCGCGTCCACGGGGGCCAGGTCGACCGGCGCGAAGCGCTCGAAGGCGGGGTCCGGGACCGGCCGGCCCGAGCGCCGGAGGGCCGATTCCTCGCGCCGCTCGCCGTACGTCTCGGCCGCGCCCCAGTGGACGTGGTAGCGGCCCTTCGTGTCGACCCCGCCCATGTCGATGCACTCGACCGGGCAGGCCTGGGCGCACTGGAAGCAGGTCTCGCACTTCAACGTTCCGTACTCGTCGTAGAGCAGCTGCAGGCGGCCGCGGAACTTCGGGCTGTAGTCCGCCGGCACCTCCGGGTAGCGGATCGTCACCTTCGGCTCGAAGAACCGGCGCAGGGTGAGCGCCATGCCGCGCACGATGCCGAGACCGGGGATCAGGTTCACCGGGCCGCCCTCACTTGGCGAGGATGACGACCACCAGGGCCGTCACGAACAGGTTGAGCAGCGAGGCGGGGAGCAGCCACTTCCAGGCGAAGTTCATCAGCTGGTCGATCCGCACCCGGGGCAGGGTGCCCCGCATCCAGACGAAGGTGTAAACGAACGCGTACGTCTTGAGGAAGAACCAGACCAGTCCGACCACCCAGTCGAAGCTGACGAAGGCCAGGCCGAGCCCGACCGCGACCGCGGCCAGATTGAACAGGACGAAGCCGATCACCAGCGCCTGCCAGGCCTTCAGCCGGCTGTTGGCGATCCAGAACGGCGCGGCGAAGAAGAGCGTGCCGGCGACCGGGACGACCGCGACCAGGACGAGCAGCCAGACGCCGAGGCTGGCCGGGTCGAGGCTGACCGAGACCGGGAACGGCCAGTCGAAGGGCGCGTTCCAGCCGCCGAAGAAGAGGGTCACGGTGAGCGCCGAGATGATGAACACGTTCACGTACTCGGCGAAGAAGAAGAAGCCGAAGCGCATCCCCGAGTACTCGGTCGCGAAGCCGGCCACGATCTCGCTGTCGGCCTCGGTCAGGTCGAACGGGGTCCGGTTCGCCTCGGCCGTGGCGGCGATGAAGAAGATCAGCGCCCCGAGCGGCTGGCGGAAGACGAACCAGTCGAGGACCGAGCCCGATTGGTCGAGGACGATCTGGTTCAGGCTCATCGTGCCGGCCAGGATGATCAGGCCGACGACCGAGAGCGTGAGCGGGATCTCGTAGCTGATCACCTGGGCCGCCGAACGGAGGCCGCCCAGGAGCGAGTACTTGTTGAAGCTGGCCCAGCCGGCCATCAGCAGCCCGACGACCGAGAGGCCGCCGATGGCGAAGACGTAGAGCAGGGCGATGTTGAAGTCCTGGCCGAACAGTCCCGGCGCGAAGGGGACGACGAGCAGGGTCATGACGCTGGCCAGGAAGACGACGACCGGGGCCCAGGTGAAGACGATCCGGTCCGCGCCGGTCGGGCTGAAGTCCTCCTTGGCCAGCACCTTCAGGCCGTGGACGACCGACAGGGCCGAGCCGTATGGTCCCACCCGATCCGGCCCGATCCGGAGGTTCATGAACGCGATCACCTTCATCTCCATGTAGATGATCAGGAACGCGGTCGGGATGGTCAGGAGCAGGACGGCCGTGGCGGCCACGACGAACCGGACCAGGGGCAGGTTGTCGCCCAGGAACGTCACGATGGCGGGGCCCAGCAGGACCACGACCGCGAGCAACCCGAGCGCAAGCGCGGCCAGGACCGGGAGGGCGAGCGCGAGGACCTTGCCGGGCGGGGTCAGGCGGTTCCAGGTCGAGCCGACGACGCTCACTTGTCGATCCCGCCCATGATCGGATCGAGCGAGGCCATGACGGCCATGCAGTCCGCGACCAGGCAACCGGGCAGGAGGAGCGGCAGCGCCTGCAGGTGGACGAAGCTCGGGTCGTGGATCCGCATCCGGAACGGCTGGTCGGTTCCGTCGCTGATGGCATGGACCCCGTACAGGCCGCGCGGTCCTTCCACCGCCGCGAAGGCACGGCCCGGGCGAGCGCGCAGGAGGCGCGGCACCTTGGCCATGACCGGCCCGTCGGGCATCTGGTGGAGGCACTGGTCGATGATCCGCAGGCTCTGCTTCACCTCGTCGAGCCGGAGCAGGTAGCGGGCCAGGCAGTCCCCCTCGTTCCGGGTCGGGATGTCGAAGTCGAGCTCGGGGTAGATGCTGTACGGGTGGGCCCGGCGGACGTCGAACGGGACGCCGGTCGCCCGCAGGTTCGGTCCGCTCCAGCACATCCGGAGCGCCGTTTCGCGATCGAAGATGCCGAGGCCGCGCATCCGCCGGACGAAGATCTCGTTCTCGTTCAGGAGGGTGAGGTTGGCCTCGATCTGATCGGTCGCCCGGCTCATCCAGTCGCCGAGGCGGCTCATGAACTCGTGGTTCAGGTCCCCGTTCACGCCCCCGACCCGGAAGTAGTTGAACAGCATCCGCTGGCCGGTCAGGGCGGCGAGCATCTCGACGATCTCGTCGCGCTCGATGAACGAGTAGAGGATCGGCGTCAGGCCGCCCAGGTCGAGCGCCATCCAGCCCATGAACAGGGCGTGGCTGGCGATCCGGTTGAGCTCCGTGGACAGGACCCGGATGTACTCGGCGCGGCGGGGCACCTGGACGTCGAGCAGCTTCTCGAAGGCCATCACCGCCGGCCACTCGCAGAAGAGCGAGCTGACGTACTCGAGCGGGTCCATGTAGCAGATCGCCTGGTGGAAGTCGGCGTTCTCGCACAGCTTCTCCACGCCGCGGTGGAGGTAGCCGAGGACCGGATCGAGGTCGACGACCTGCTCGCCGTTCAGCTTCAGGACGAGCCGCAGCACCCCGTGGGTGGAGGGATGCTGGGGGCCCATGTTGATGAACATCTCGCCGTCGCCGAGGGTGTAGAACTCGGCCTCGCGCTCGGTCCGGGGCGGGTACGGCGGGACCGGCTCGAAGACGCCGAGCTGCTCCTCGAGCGTCACTCGCGGGTCGTCCGCCGAGGGGTGGGCGGGGATCTCGTAGGGCGCGGCGGGATCGTGGCTGGTGGGCATCGCTCAGTCGACCTTCGAGTGCCGCACGGCACTGCCGGGGGCGGCGTTGGCCGGGAGGTGGGTGCGCTCCATCGGCCGCACTCCGGCGCCCGGCGAGCGGGCGGCATCGTCGGCGATGAAGAAATCCTTGCGCAGCGGGAAGCTCCGGTAGTCGGGCGGCATGTAGATCCGGCGCAGGTCGCGGTTGCCCTCGAAGACGATCCCGAACATGTCGTACGCCTCGCGCTCCATCCACTCGGCGCCCTTCCACAGGAAGGTGACCGAGGGCAGACGCGGCTGGTCACGCGACAAGCCGTCCGCGATCACCCGCAGCCAATCGGGAGTCGTCTCGCTCCACAGGTGGTAGGCGACCTGCATCACCCGCCCGGTGTCCACGCCGCACAGGTCGGCCAGGAACTCGAAGCGGAAGGCCGGGTCGTCGTGGAGTGTGCGCAGCACCTCGGGCACGTCGGCCGGCGCGATCCGGATCTCCGTCTCGTCGTGACGCTGACGAATCGGCCCGCTCAGCAGGTCACCAAAGCGCAGTTCGAGACGGCGCCTGAACGCGCGATCCATCGTCCTCTCAGATCCCGTCCGGCACCGTCGGGCCCACGGGCTTCTCGGGCCAGTGGCCGCGCGCGTCCTTGACCAGCTGCTGGAGCTTCATCATCCCGTAGATCAGCCCCTCCGGACGCGGCGGGCAGCCGGGCACGTAGACGTCGACCGGCATGATCCGGTCGATCCCCTCGATCGTCGAGTAGCTCCGCTTGTAGCGGCCGCCCGAGCAGGTGCAGTCGCCCATCGCCACGCACCACTTCGGCTCCGGCATCTGCTCCCACAGCCGGAGCAGCGGACCGGCCATCTTCGTGGTCAGCGTCCCGGCCACGATCAGCACGTCGGCCTGGCGCGGGCTGGCCCGGAACGGGAACATCCCCCAGCGGTCCATGTCGTTCTTGCTCGTGGCCGCCGACATCATCTCGATCGCGCAACAGGCAAGACCCGACAGAAGCGGCCAGAGGCTGTTCATCCGGATCAGGTCGAGGACGTAGTCGGCCTTGGTCGGGATCACCTCGAGCGCGCCGCTCCAGCGCGCATCGTCGCGCCGGGCGAGGCCGGACGCTGCCACCTCGCGCAGGTGGGTGATCTCGCTCAGGGCGCGATCGCCGTCGTGGGCGGCCGGGTCGGCCGGGCGCCAGAGCGTGTTCGGGACCACGATCGGCTCGACCAGCTCGCTTCGGCCGGCGGCCGGAACCGGCAGCTCCGCCCCGTCGCCGCCGGCTGCGGCCGGGGACGTGCCGGGCGTCAGCGCCACGTCAGGACTCCCTTGCGCCAGGCGTAGGCCAGGCCGAGCATCAGGACGGCGACGAAGATCAGCATGCTCACGAAGCCGCCCAGGAGGAGGTCGCGGAAGACGATCGCCCAGAGGTAGATGAAGATCACCTCGATGTCGAAGGCGACGAAGAGCAGGGCGTAGATGTAGAAGGAGAGCCCGAACCGTCCGTGGGGGTCGCCGAAGGTGTCGATCCCGCTCTCGTAGGGCAGGCCCTTGTGCACGTCGCCGCGGTTCCGATGCGAGATCAGCCACGCTGCGCCGATGGTCAGGAAGACGAACGAGACGCCGGCGATCGCGAAGCCGACGACGTACCAGATGCCGGTCAATCGATCCTCACTGGCAAGCGTCCTGACCCTGCGGCCGGCCGGCCGCTGCGGGTCGCTCGGGCGGCCGGAGGGCCGCGCCACGCGCCGGCATTCTACCAGCGTCCCCGGCCCCGCGGCGGGCCGGCGTTCTGCGCCCGGACAGCGGCCCGGCCCGGGACGAGGGGTCCGACCGACCGCCCTCGGGGGCTCGACCCGTCTCAGCGCCGGACGCGGTAGCCGAAGCCGGAGAGTCGGGTGCCGGGCGGGAGGTCCCGGCCGAGGGCGATCACCCGGAAGCGGCCGGTCGCGGCCGGGTCGAGCAGGCGCATCAGCGAGGCCCGCAGCTCGAGGTAGTCGGCCAGGGTCGTGGCCGGGTCGTTGCGAATCGCCTCGAGCCGCTCGCCGATTCCCGCCCCGACCAGGAACTCGGCCTGGGTCGTCAGGCCGAGCTCGGTCAGGCCGGAGCGCGCGGCGGCCCGCAGGAGCGCGGTCAGGTCGACGTGCGCGGTCAGGTCCTGGCGCCCGACGCGTGCATACGGATCGGCGCCGACCCGGTGGCGGACGTACGCCCGAAGCGTCCCATCCCGCCGGGCCGGTCCGTACAGCTCGCTGGCCGGGTGGCCGTAGTCGATGACCAGGACGAAGCCGCGCTCGAGTGCCCCGGCAGCCTCGGCGACCCAGCCGTCGAGAGCGAGGCAGATCTCGCCCCGCTGCCCATCGACGGGGACGATCCCCTCGGCGGCCAGGCGTTCGGCCAGGGCCGGAGTGGACGGCGGGCCGGGATGGTCGACGAACCGCCCATCCCGCCAGTCGACGTACAGCTCCCGGAGCTGGCCGGCCCGCCACTCGAAGCGGTGGACGGGCAGGGCATCGAGGAACTCGTTGGCGATCACGCAGCCGGTGCGTCGCCGGTCGGCCTGGCGGCCGGGCCCGGGCCCCGTCTCCGGCGCGGGTGGGTCGATCGCCAGCCGGTCGGCGAAGCCGGCCTCGGCCAGGCCCGCCGCCAGCTCGGCCCGCCGCCGCTCGCCGATCTCGATCG
>JAKAHU010000207.1 GCA_021825385.1 Chloroflexota bacterium
TGAACAGCTCGCCTTCGGTCATCGCCAGGTCGATCGAGGCGGGGGCGACGTCGATTCCGCTGGTCTGGCTCGGGATGATCACCTCGTCGATCGTGGCCCGGCCGTCGGACAGGACATCGGCCATCGAGCGCTCGACGGTGTTCAGGTTGATCCCGAGCCCGGCGGTCAGATTGGCCTGGGGATCCATGTCGAGGCACAGGACCCGGTAACCCTCTTCGGCGAGGGCACCGGCAAGGTTGATGGCCGTCGTCGTCTTGCCGACACCGCCCTTCTGGTTCGCGATGGCGATCACGTTCGTCACCGGGGCATCACCTCGTGGAAGAACCGGTCGACCCGGAGTCGGCCGGGCGGTGGGGATGGATGCGCAGGGGGCCCTGCTCCCTGGGCGGATGCACATCCTACTCCAGCCTCGCCAGGATGGGGCACTCGGTTATCCACAGTTCGCGCGAGTTGTTCACCGAATCTGTGGATAGTCACGAGGCTCGCGGCGCCCTCGGTGACCCGGTCGCTGGCGCCCACGGCGAGGCCGCGGCGCTGGCCGCGGATCGAGTTGGCGCCGGCGGGGACGGCGATCATCGGCCGGCCGGGCGGACCGCTCGACGGGACCGAGTGCCCGTCCGATCGGCCACCCTCTATCATGGGCGACGGGTGGCCGGCCGAGGGGCCGGGCGCCGACACTCCGAATCAGACCGACTTCAGCGATCCCATCCGCTCACGGTTCATCTGTCTGTACGCAAAGACAGGCCAGAGCGCGAAACGAGTGGGGCGAATGGACGACGAGGAAGGAGCATCGTGCCGACCAACCGGGAGCGGATCGAGCAATTGCAGCAGCTGCGCGCCGAGGCGTTGCTCGGCGGCGGCCCGGCCCGGATCGAACGCCAGCACGCCTGGGGCAAACTGACGGCTCGCGAGCGGCTCGATCTCCTGCTCGACGCCGGTTCGTTCGTCGAGCTCGACGCCTTCGTCGTCCACCGTTCGAACGAGTTCGGGCTGGACCGGCAGAGGTTCCTGGGCGACGGCGTCGTCACCGGTCACGGCACGATCGACGGTCGGCTGGTCTTCGTCTTCAGCCAGGACTTCACCGTCTTCGGCGGCTCCCTGTCGGAGGCGTACGCCGAGAAGATCTGCAAGATCATGGATCTGGCGATGAGGGTCGGTGCGCCGGTCATTGGCCTGAACGACTCGGGCGGGGCCCGGATCCAGGAGGGCGTGGCCAGCCTTGGCGGGTACGCCGAGATCTTTCTGCGCAACGTCATGGCCTCGGGCGTGATCCCGCAGCTGTCGGTGATCATGGGACCCTGCGCGGGAGGAGCGGTCTACTCGCCGGCGATGACGGACTTCACGATCATGGTCGAGGGCACCAGCTATATGTTCGTGACCGGGCCGAACGTGGTGAAGTCGGTCACCCACGAGGACGTGGACTCCGAGCGGCTAGGGGGCGCCCTGACCCACACGACGGTGAGTGGGGTCGCCCATCTCGCCGCTCGCGATGAGGCCGAGTCGATCGATCTCGTGCGCCGGGTCCTGTCCTACCTGCCCCAGAACAACCTCGAGGACCCGCCCCTCGTCGAGTGCCGGGACCCCGTCGAGCGCCGCGATCCGGAACTCGACGCGATCGTGCCCGACGATGCCCACAAGCCGTACGACATGAACGACGTCATCAGGCGCGTCGTCGACGACGGCGCCTTCCTCGAGATCCAGCCCGGCTGGGCTCAGAACATGATCACCGGGTTCGCCCGACTCGGCGGCCGCAGCGTTGGGATCGTGGCCCAGCAGCCGGCGGTCCTGGCCGGTGCGCTCGACATCAATGCCTCGACCAAGGCCGCCCGCTTCGTGCGCACCTGCGACTGCTTCAACATCCCGCTCGTGACCTTCGTCGACGTGCCGGGATTCCTGCCCGGCGTGGGCCAGGAGCACGGCGGGATCATCAGGCACGGCGCGAAGCTGCTCTACGCCTACTGCGAGGCGACCGTCCCGAAACTGACCGTGATCACCCGCAAGGCCTACGGCGGGGCCTATGACGTCATGAGCAGCAAGCATGTGCGCGGCGACATGAACTTCGCCTGGCCAATGGCCGAGATCGCGGTCATGGGCGCCGAGGGCGCGGTCAACATCATCTTCCGGGAACAGATTGCGGCCGCCGCCGACCCGGCTCTGGAACGAGCCCGGCTCGTGGCCGAGTACGAGGCCCAGTTCAACAACCCGTACATCGCGGCCGCGCGCGGCTACATCGATGATGTCATCCTGCCCTCGGAAACCCGCCCCCGCCTGATCCGCGCCCTGGAGATGCTGCGTGACAAGCGCCAGACCAATCCGGCCAAGAAGCATGGCAACATCCCGCTCTGAGGCCGGGGGCGTCTTTGCGCAAAGACGCCCCTTCGATCGCGTCCTCGTCGCCAACCGGGGCGAAATCGCGCTCCGGATCATCCGCGCCTGCCACGACCTGGGGATGGAGGCGGTGGCGGTGTACAGCGACGCCGATCGCCACGCGGCCCATGTCCGGGCGGCCGATGCGGCCGTCCGAATCGGTCCCGCGCCGGCCGCCGAGAGCTACCTGCGGGCTGAGGCGATCGTCGAGGCGGCCCTGGCGACCGGCGCCCAGGCCGTCCATCCGGGCTACGGGTTCCTGGCCGAGCGAGCCTCGTTCGCCCGGGCCGTCGAGGACGCCGGGATCGTCTTTGTCGGTCCCCAGCCGGCCGCGATCGCTGCTCTCGGAGACAAGCTGGCTGCCCGTCGGGCCGCGGCGGCGGCCGGCGTGCCGGTCGTGCCCGGGACGCTCGAGCCCGCGCCGGTCGACCGGCCGGACCAGGTGGCGGCGATCCTGGCCGAGGCCGAGCGGGTCGGCTTCCCGCTCCTGGTCAAGGCGGCCGCCGGTGGCGGCGGGCGCGGGATGCGGCGGGTGGAGTCGGCCGCCGAGCTGCCGGCGGCCCTCGTCTCCGGATCGCGGGAGGCGGCCTCGGCCTTCGGGGACGGCTCGGTCTACCTCGAGCGGGTCGTCTTCCCGGCTCGCCACATCGAGGTCCAGCTGCTTGGCGACGCCCACGGCCAGATCGTGGCCCTGGGCGAGCGCGACTGCTCGATCCAGCGCCGCCACCAGAAGCTGATCGAGGAGGCCCCGGCCCCGGGCCTGAGCGAGGACCAGCGTTTCGCCCTCCATGCGATGGCCGTCGCCGTGGCCCGGGGCGCCGGCCTACGGAATGCCGCGACGTGTGAGTTCCTGTACGACCCGGATGGCCAGTTCTGGTTCCTCGAGGTGAACACCCGACTCCAGGTCGAGCACCCGGTGACCGAGCTCGTGACCGGAGTCGACATCGTCGTCGAGCAGTTCTGGCTGGCCGCCGGCGCACCCCTCTCGGAGCGGGCGATCGCGGCCTCACGGGCGGCCGCGCGGCCGACCGGCCACGCGATCGAGCTGCGCCTGTCGGCCGAGGATCCGGCGCGCGCCTTCGCTCCAACTCCCGGCCGGGTGACCCGCTGGCTGATGCCCGGCGGGCCCGGGATCCGGGTCGATACGGCCCTCGAGGCAGGGGAACGGGTCCCGCCCGAGTACGACCCGCTGATCGCGAAGCTGATCGCCCATGGCTCGGATCGACCGGCCGCGATCGCGCGTCTCCGGAGGGCCCTCGACGAGATCGACATCGGCGGGATCCAGACCACGCTGCCCTTCGACCGGTTCGCCATCGGCCATCCGACCTTTGCCGCCGGCGAGCTCTCGACGAGCTGGGTGGTGGAGCACTGGGACGCGGTCAGCGAGCGCGCCCGGGCGGCTGAGATCGCCGAGCTCTCGGCTGGTCTGGCGGCGATCGAGGAGGCCGCGGTCGGCCCAATGAATGACGGGTCGGGCGGTGCGGTGGCGGCGCCGAGCCCTCGCGGCGGGTGGCCGGGTGTGCCGGACGGAGTGGAGGCTGCCACCCGGCCGGGTCGCGACGGGCGCTCGGCGTGGCGGTTGGCCGGCCGGGCCGAGGCCGTCGACCGGTGGCCGGCATGAGCGCGGCCCGCGAGCCGGTCGATCCGCCCGTGGCCACGGACCCGGCGGCCACGGACCCGGCGAGCACGGACCCGGCGGCCACGGACCCGGCGGCCACGGACCCGGCGGCCACGGACCCGGCGGCCACCGCTGGAAACGTGATCGACCCGCGGGCCGTGCGGGTCTCGGTGGCGATCACCTCCCGCCTGGCCGGTGACCCGGTGATCGTGGTCGCCCCCGCGGTCGTCGACGGCCCGCTCCAGTCGCCGGATGACCCGGCCGCCGGCCCGGCCACGGTCCCGCCTCTGCCACCGGCCACGGTCCCGACTCCGACCGCTGCCGGGATGGGTGACCCGGCGGTCCGTCCGCTCGTCGACGGCCGGCCCGTCGCCGCCCGACTCGAGTGGCTGGCCGAGCAGCGGGCGGTCCTCGTTCGGGGGGTCGGCCCCGATGCGCAGCGAACGCGGGTCTTCTTTGGCCCGCTCCGAGCGCTTGCCAGCGCAGGTAGGCTGGTCCGGGAGGTCGTCGTCGACGGCTGGCGCTTCGAGATCGAGCTCGAGCCGGAGCGGCGCGCGGCACTGCGCGAGCGGGCTCAGCGGGGTAGGGAGGTGGCCGGGCACAGCGGTCCCCTCGAGGTTCGCTCGATCATCCCGGGCCGGATCGTCGCTCTCTCGGTCGCTCCGGGCGATCCGGTCGAAACGGGCCAGCAGCTGATGGTGCTGGAGGCGATGAAGATGCAGAACGAGCTCCGAGCGCCACGCGACGGCACGATCGAGCGGATCGCCGTCGGGGTCGGCCAGAAGGTCGAGCTCGGCGACCTGCTCCTGGTGATCGGGTGAACCGCCCGTCTTCATCCGGGTCTTCGGCCCGGCCGCCCTCCGACCGTGCCGCGGGGGAGGGCGGCTCGCCGGACCTCGGAACCCGTCCCGCCGCTGACCCCGGACCACCAACCCCGGGACCCCGGCTCGGCGAGGGGCCCGATCCCGGCCGGGAGCGATGGCGGGCAACGACCCGGGCGGCTGCCCTGCGGGCCGCCCCGGAGCGCCGCGAGTGGTTCGAGACGACCTCCGGGATCGAGATCCGAGACCTCTACACCCCGGCCGACACGGCCGATCTGGACGAGGACCGCGATCTGGGGCGGCCGGGCGAGTACCCGTTCACCAGGGGCGTCCAGCCCACGATGTACCGGGGCCGGTTCTGGACGATGCGCCAGTACGCCGGCTTCGCCACGGCGGCCGAGACGAACCGGCGCTTTCGCTACCTGCTCGAGCAGGGCCAGACCGGCCTCTCGGTCGCCTTCGACCTGCCGACCCAGATGGGCTACGACTCCGACGCCCCGGAGGCGGTGGGTGAGGTCGGCCGGGTCGGGGTTCCAATCAGCTCGCTGGCCGACATGGAGGTCCTGTTCGACGGGATTCCTCTCGGCCAGGTGAGCACCTCGATGACGATCAATGCCACCGCCCCGATCCTGCTCGCGCTGTACGTCGTGACGGCCGAGCGCCAGGGGGTCCCCCGAGACCGGGTGAGCGGGACGACCCAGAACGACATCCTCAAGGAGTACATCGCCCGCGGCACGTACATCTATCCGCCCGGTCCGTCGATGCGCCTGGTGACCGACGTGTTCGAGTTCTGCGCCCGGGAGCTGCCGCGCTGGAACACGATCAGCATCAGCGGCTATCACATGCGCGAGGCCGGCGCGACGGCGGCCCAGGAGCTCGCCTTCACCCTCGCCGACGCGATCGCGTACGTCGAGGCGGCGCTCGCCCGGGGGCTCGACGTGGACCAGTTCGCGGGCCGGCTGTCGTTCTTCTTCGCCGCCTGGAGCGACCTCTTCGAGGAGGTCGCGAAGTTCCGGGCCGCCCGGCGGATGTGGGCCCGGATCGTCCGGGAGCAGTTCGGATCATCGAACGTCCGTTCGATGATGTGCCGGTTCCATGTCCAGACGGCCGGTTCCTCGCTGACCGCCCAGTCGATCGACAACAACGTCGTGCGCACAACCGTCCAGGCCCTGGCGGCGGTCCTGGGCGGGGCGCAGAGCCTGCACACGAACTCGCGCGACGAGGCCCTGGCGCTCCCGACCGAAGAGTCCGCCCGGCTCGCCCTGCGGACCCAGCAGATCCTGGCCTACGAGTCGGGCGTGACCGAGACGCCCGATCCGCTGGCCGGCTCGTACTACGTCGAGAGCCTGACCAACGAGCTCGAGGCGGCGGCCCAGGCGTACCTCGACCAGATCGAGGCGATGGGCGGGACGCTGGCCGCGCTCGCGGCCGGGTTCCAGCAGCGCCAGATCCAGGAGGCGGCCTATCGCGTCCAGCAGGCGATCGAGCGCGGCGACCAGATCGTGGTCGGCGTGAACCGCTTCCGCGACGAGGGCCACGCCACACCGCCGATCCAGAGGATCGATCCGGAGGCCGAGCGACGGCAGGTCGAGGGGCTCCGGCGGGTCCGGGCCGAACGCGATCCGGCCGCCTGGGCGGCGGCGCTCCGCCGTCTCGAAGACGAGGCCCGCGGGCAGGCGAACCTGCTGCCGGCGATGATCGACGCGGTCAGGGCCTACGCCACCGTTGGTGAGATCAGCGA
>JAKAHU010000208.1 GCA_021825385.1 Chloroflexota bacterium
GCCCGCCCGTCGCGCGCGCGTGCGCGTCACCCCCCGCCCGCCCGTCGCGCCCACCGGTCCGCTCGTGCGCGCGCCCCGGGCAAGGGGCACAATCTGCCCATCACGCGCCTGTTCCGGCGACGAGGAGGACCATCCCGATGACGCAGACGCTCCAGCCCACGACCTATCTCCAGTTCATCGGCGGCCAGCGGGTGGGCGCGGCCAGCGGCGAGACGATCGCGGTCGAGAACCCGGCCAATGGCCAGGTGATCGCCCACGTCCCGTCGAGCGGCGCGGAAGACGTCGATCGTGCCGTCGCGGCGGCGGCGACCGCGTTCGAGACCTGGCAGAACACGACCCCGCAGGAACGGAGCCTGATCCTGCTCAAGCTGGCCGACCTGGTCGAGGCGAACGCGGACGAGCTGACCCGGCTCGAGAGCGCCCAGACCGGCAAGCCGGTCAACGTCGCGGCGGTCGACATGCCCGCGATCGCGGACAACCTGCGCTTCTTCGCCGGGGCGGCCCGGACGATGGAGGGCAAGGCGGTCAACGAGTACACCGCCGGCCGCACGTCGCTCATCCGGCGCGAGCCGATCGGGGTGATCGGCTCGATCGCGCCCTGGAACTACCCGCTCTACATGGCCGGCTGGAAGATCGGGCCGGCCCTCGCCGCCGGCAACACGGTCGTGCTCAAGCCTTCGGCCCGCACGCCCCTGACCGCCCTCCGGTTCGCTGAGCTGGCGGCCGACATCCTGCCCGCCGGGGTCCTGAACGTGATCACCGGGCCGGGCGCGGTGACCGGCGAGGCGCTCGTCGCCCATCCGGGCGTGGGCATGATCTCGGTCACCGGTGATACCGAGACCGGCAAGCGGATCGCCAAGGTGGCCGCGGACCGGGTCAAGCGGCTGCACCTCGAGCTTGGCGGCAAGGCGCCGGTGATCGTGTTCGACGACGCCGATCTCGACCTCGTGGCCGAGACCCTGCGCTTCGCGAGCTTCTGGAACAGCGGCCAGGACTGCACCGCCGCCTGCCGGGTGATCGCCGGCCCGAAGATCTACGACCAGTTCGTGAGTCGGATGGCCGACGAGGTCCGGATGATCAAGTGGGGCGACCCGACGAGCGGCGAGGAGCTCGAGATGGGTTCGCTGATCTCGAAGGGCCAGGTCGAGCGCGTATCGGGGATGGTCGAGCGCGCCCGCTCGGGCGCCGAGGTGCTCGTCGGCGGGCGCGTGCCGGAGCTGCCCGGCGCCTACTACGAGCCGACCCTGATCGCCGGCCCGGACCAGAAGGCCGAGATCGTCCAGGACGAGGTATTCGGCCCGGTCGTGACGGTGCAGCGCTTCAGCGACGAGGAGCAGGCGATCCGCTGGGCGAACGACGTCCGGTTCGGACTCGCCGCGTCGGTCTGGACGAACGACATCGGTCGGGCGCTGCGCGTCTCGAAGGCGATCCAGTTCGGGACGGTCTGGGTGAACGACCACTTCACCCTCGTCTCCGAGATGCCCCACGGCGGCTTCAAGGAGTCCGGCTACGGCAAGGACCAGTCGATGTACGCGGTCGAGGACTACACCGTCGTCAAGCACGTGATGCTCAGGAGCTGAGGTCAGGGCGCGGGCGGGCGGCGGCCGGACCGTCGCCCGTCCTGGGTCTTCTCCCGCCCGGGGTGGCGTTCTCCCGCCCGGGGTCTTCTCCCGCCGCCGCCCGGGGTGGCGCTCTCTCGCCCGGGGGTCTGTCCCGCCGCCGCCCGGGGTCTTCTCCTGCCCGCCATGCCCGTGGCGGCATATGCCCCGTGGCGGGCATGTGCGCGGCGTCCGCGCAAGCGAAACAGGGGGCGACCATGCCGCCACGGGCATGGGCCTGGCCAGGACGCGTTAGGGATCGTGGTTACGGGCAATCATGCCGCCACGGGCATGGCCCGAGAACCTGATCGCCTGGTGGCCGGCCCGGACCTGGCCACCAGGCTGCCAACCCTCGGCACCCGGCCGCCGGCCTAGCGCCAGTCCCCGGCACCCTGTTGTTGACATGCCGCCATGGGCATGGGCTGGCGATGGTAGCCTCCGGCGTGTGAGCCGTTCGCAGCCTCGATTGCTCCATGATCCTGTTGGCGCGGGCGCCTGGCGGGCGAACCGGGCCAACCCCGGTGCCAGCGCCGACGCCGACCGGGGCGACGGGGCCAACTGGGCCAACCGGGCCAACTGGGCCAACTGGGCCAACCGGCACGCTACCCGCGCCTGGCAGGCCGCCATCCTGGCCTGGTATGACGCCCGGGGACGCAGCCTGCCCTTCCGCGGCACGAGCGACCCGTACGCGATCCTCGTTTCGGAGACGATGGCCCAGCAGACGCAGATTTCCCGGGTCGGTTTGGCCTGGGCGGCGTTCATGGCCCGTTTCCCGACGATCGAGGCGCTCGCCGCCGCCTCCCCGGCCGACGTGCTGCGCGCCTGGCAGGGCCTCGGCTACAACCGACGGGCCCTGAACCTCCACCGTGCCGCCCGGATCGTCGTTGCCGACCACGGGGGGCGGCTGCCGCGCGAGATCGCCGCCCTCGAGCAATTGCCTGGGATCGGCCGGTACACGGCCCGCGCCATCGCCGCGATCGCGTTCGGCGAGCGGGTCGGGGCGGTCGACACGAACGTCCGGCGGGTGCTCGGCCGGGTCGTGGTGGGCGACCCGGCGCGCGTCCGTCCCGCCGAGCTCCAGGAGCTCGCCGACCGCCTGACGCCGGCCAGCCGGGCGGCCGACTGGACCCACGCCCTGATGGACGTCGGGTCGACCTTCTGCCGCTCGCAGGGCCCGCGCTGCCGCGAGTGCCCGGCCCGACCGTGGTGCCACCACGCCGCCGCCGTCAGCCAGGCGTGGCCCACCGCACCCGAGGTCGACCGCCCGACCGCGACCGGCGGGCGGACGGGTGGTCGAGCCGACAGCCGAGCCGACAGCCGAGCCGACAGTCGAGCCGACAGTCGAACGGGCGCCCGGGCGCGGAGGCCCGCCTCGCCAGGCCCGGTGAGGCCGCCCCGTCCGGCCTTCGAGCGGACGACCCGCTGGCTGCGCGGCCGGATCCTCGACCGCGCCTGCGAGGCCCCGGGAGCCTCCTGGACGCGTTTCGACGGGCCGATCGGTACTCATCCCCCCGAGGCGGTCGGGTCGATGCTGGCCATCCTCGCCGGCGAGGGTCTGCTCGAGCTCGCCCCGCACGACCAACGCCTGGCGCGGCTCCCGCACCAGGCGGGCGAGGTCGCCGGGCCGGGCGAGCTCACCGGGCGGGTCGACGTGGTCGACCCCCAGGGCCGCCGGTGAGCCGCCGACCGCGCCCCAACGCCGCCGTCCGGGCCGAACCGCGCGGGATCGGCAGCGCCGGGGCGCGCGACCCGCTGGCCCTCGAGGTCCGCCTGCTCGGCGCGCTCCTGGGCCAGGTGATCGTGGAGCAGGCGGGCATCGGCCTGCTCGAGCTGGTCGAGCGGATCCGCCGGCGCCGGATCCAGCTCCGCCGCGACGTCGAGGGCGCCGACCGGCAGCGGCTCGAGGCCGAGCTGGAGGCCGAGCTGTCCGGTCTCGATCCCGATCGGATCGAGGTCGTGATCCGCGCCTTCGGGCTCTACTTCCAGCTGGTCAACCTGGCCGAGGAACGCCACCGGGTCCGCACGCTCCGGAGGCGTGAGCGTGGCGCCGGCCGCGGCCCGGGCGGTGGCGCGGGACGCGGCGTCGTCGACGGTTCGGTGGCCGAGGCCGTCGAGCGCCTCCGCGAAGCCGGTCACGACCCGGCCGCGATCGAGGCGTTCGTGCGCCGGCTCTCGATCGCCCCGGTCCTGACCGCACACCCGACCGAGGCCCGTCGCCGGACCCTGCTCGTCGCCCTGCGGCGCTGTGCCCGGTTGATCGAGCGGCTCGACGACCCCCGCCTGACCCCGGCCGAGGACGCCGACATCCGCCGCCGCCTGCGCGAAGCGATCACCCTGCTCTGGCATACCGCCGAGGTGCGCTCGATCGCCCCGACCCCGCTCGACGAGGTGCGCACGGCGATGGTCTTCTTCGACGAGACGCTGTTCACGACCGCGCCCCGCGTCTACCGCGCCCTCGACGGTGCCCTCGACCGAGTTCACGAGCTGCCGCCCGGCGCCGAGATGCCGGCGACCGACACCGGGCGGACGGGGACCCGCCCACCGCTCGTGCCGGCCTTCCTGCGCTGGGGCTCGTGGGTCGGCGGCGACCGTGACGGCAACCCGAACGTGACCGCCGAGACGACGCTCCAGGCGATCCGCATCCAGGCCGATCATGTCCTGCGCGGCTATGAGGCGGTCGCGGCCCGGCTGATGGCGACGGTCTCGGCGGCCGTGCCCCGCGATCGGCTCGCGTCGGCGATCTCGATCCGCCTGGCCGGCGACGAGGAGGCGTTTCCCGAGACGATGCGCTCGCTCCGGCGCCGTTTCGAGGATGAGCCGTACCGCCAGCGGCTGGGGGCGATCGCCGAGCGCCTGCGCCGGACGCGGGCCTGGCTGACCGGGGCGCCGGCTCCGCTGGCCGGTCGGTACGGATCGGCCGAGGACCTCATCCGCGAGCTCGACGAGCTCCAGGTCGCCCTCGTGGCCGACGGCCTGGCCCGGGTCGCCTGGGGCGAGATCCAGGACCTGCGCTGGCAGGTCGAGACGTTCGGCTTCCACCTCGCCTCGCTCGAGGTCCGCCAGCACGCGGCCGTCCACCGGGCGGCCCTCGAGCGCCTGGCCGGAGCCCTGGCGGGCACCGCCGACCGCACGGGCGCCGCCGACACCACGGGCGCCGCGGACCGCACGGGCACCGCCGACCGCACGGGCGCGGCCGACCGCCCGCTCGAGCCCAGGGCGCTCCTGGCGCTCGCGACCGACGAGCTCGTGCCGGGGGTGACGCCGGCCGAGGTCGTGGCCACGTTCCGGGCGATCGCCGCGATCCAGGCCCGGTTCGGGGAAGAGGCCTGCCATCGGTACGTGATCAGCTTCACCGCATCCGCGGCCGACGTGACCGGCGTCCTCGAGCTCGCCCGCCTGGCCAGCGCGCCCGCCCTCCCACCGACGGTCACCGGCGGGTTCGGGCCGGCCAGCCCGGTCCTCGACGTCGTTCCGCTCTTCGAGTCGGCCGAGGCGCTGGCCGGCTGCGCCGCGATCCTCGAGGCCCTGTTCACCGACCCGGCCTACCGGGCCCACCTGCGGGCCCGAGGCGACCGCCAGGAGGTGATGCTCGGCTACTCGGACTCGAACAAGGAGTCCGGCTTCCTGGCCGCCAACTGGATGCTCCACCAGGCCCAGTCGGACCTGGTCGAGGTGACCCGCCGCCACGGCCTCCAACTGACCGTGTTCCATGGCCGGGGCGGGGCGATCGGGCGGGGTGGGGGACCGACGAACCGGGCCATCCGGGCCCTCGCCCCGGGCTCGCTCGACGGGCGCCTGAAGCTGACCGAGCAGGGCGAGGTGATCGCCGCCCACTACGCGGACGCCACGATCGCCCGCCGGGAGCTCGAGCAGATGACGAACGCGGTCCTCGCCGCCTCGACCCCCGAGCACGAGGCCCGGCTGGGCGCGCTCGCGGCGGAGGGTCGCCCGATCATGGACGAGCTGGCCGAACGAGCCCGGGTGGCCTACCGCGCCCTCGTCTGGGACGAGCCGGAGTTCGCCCGCTTCTTCCGTGACACGACCCCGATCAGCGAGATCTCCGCCCTCCGGCTCGGCTCGCGGCCGGCGGCCCGGGGCAGGCTGGAGGGTGAACGGCGTGACCGGGGAGAGACCGCCGCGGGCGACCAGGTGGTCCCCTCGCTGGCCGACCTGCGGGCGATCCCGTGGGTCTTCGCCTGGTCGCAGTCGCGGCTCGATCTCCCCGGCTGGTACGGCCTCGGCTCCGCCCTCGAGGGCTACCGGGCGGCCCACGGCGATGAGGCGCTGGCGGCCCTCGGCCGCCTCTACCGGCGCTGGCCGTTCCTCGAGAGCGTGCTCGACAACGCCGAGCTGATCCTGGCCCGGGCCGACCTCGGCGTCGCCCGCCGGTATGCCTCGCTGGCGCGCTGGCCGGAGGCACGGCGGCTGATGGAGACGATCGAGGACGAGTACCGGCGCTCGGTCACGCTCCTGCTCCGGGTGACCGGCCACGGGCGCCTGCTCGACCGATCACCCGCCCTCCAGCGCTCGATCGCCCTGCGCAACCCGTACGTCGACCCGCTCTCCGATCTCCAGGTCCGGCTCCTCGAACGGCTCCGGGGCCTGCCGGCCGATGACCCCGAACGGCCGCGTCTGCTGCGCCTCGTCCAGCTCACCGTGAACGGGGTCGCGGCAGGCCTCCAGAGCACCGGTTAGGCTTCCGGTCATGGTCCGCCGCTCCGCCCCTCCGCCTCGCGACCCCGCCCCGGCCCACGAAACCGGAGCCGCCCCGGAGGGGCCGTCCCTGCGCCTGCCCGCCGACGACCCGGCGATCTTCAGGCTCGACCTGGCCGGGCTGCGCCGCCGCTGGGCCGAGGCGATGAACCGCTCCGCGATCGGCGCCGAGGCGATGACCGGGGCCGACCGCCGGGCCCAGGCCCTCGGGG
>JAKAHU010000209.1 GCA_021825385.1 Chloroflexota bacterium
GATCGCGCCGACGATCAGGAACGGCCCGAACGGAATGTAGCTCCTGAGGGTCACCCGGCGCGTGACGAGCAGGATCGCGACGACCACGCCGGCCAGGAGGGCCCCGCTGACGACTCCGATCAGCGTGCGCGACAGCCCCGAGATGAGTCCGACGCTCACCAGGAGCTTCAGGTCGCCGATCCCGATCGCACCGGCTCCGAACGGGATCGAGAGGGCGTACAAGGCGGCCGGGAGGATGAGCGCGATGACGATCGCGCCGGGCAGGCCGCCGGCGACGAGCGGATTCGCGCCGGCCAGCCCGACCGCGAGCGCGAGCGCGACCAGGGGCAGGGTGATCAGGTCGGGCAGGAGCCGCTGATCCAGGTCAGTCGCCAGGAGCAGGATCAGGGCCAGGAAGTAGGCGCCGAACAGGGCCAGCGGGCCGGGGTCGGCGAACCGGCCCGCCAGTGCCGCCATGGCCAGACCCCCGACGCCCGGCACGAGCACGGTCCGCCAGTCCGGCGGTCGGATCGAGCCGTCCTCGTGCGGCGGCCAGCGAGCCGCGATCCGGTCGGCGAGGAGGCCCCAGACCACACCGACGAGGCCAAGGGCGAGACCGAACGGTTCGATCACCATGTCCCCGCCGAGCGGCTGGCTCGGGCCATCGGGTCGGTCAGGCCGACCGCGCCCCCGCGAGCGCCAGCTCGACGAGGGTGGCATGGGTGACGCCGGTCGCGCCACGCGGCGCGTAGGCGGTCGGCTTGCGGAAGTAGGCCGTGCCCCCGATGTCGAGGTGGGCCCAGGGCCTGGTCCGGAACTCCCGGATGAACAGGCCGCTCTTGACCAGCGACGCTTCGGCCGGGCCGGCGTTCTGGAGATCGGCGTACCAGCTCTCCATGTCCGCAACGTAGTCGTCCACGAGCGGGATCTGGGTGTACCGCTCGCCCGCCCGGGCGCCGGCCGCGGCAACCGCCTCGTACCAGTCCTGGGGCGTACCGAAGGCGCCTGTGACCAGGTTGCCAAAGGCCCGCCCGACGGCGCCGGTGAGCGTCGCCACGTCGACCAGGTGGGTCGCCCCGAGCCGCTCGGCATAGGTCAGCGCATCGCCCAGGATCAGCCGGCCCTCGGCGTCCGTGTTCGTGATCTCGACCCACTTGCCATTCAGGGCCCGGACGACGTCGCCGGGCCGGGTCGAGTGCGGGCCGGGCATGTTCTCGACCGCCGGGGCGACCGCGAGCAGGGGCGTGCCGGGAGCGAGCCGGGCGACGGTCGCGATCGCCGCGATCACGGTCGCCGCGCCGGTCTTGTCCATCTTCATCTCTTCCATCCGCTCGGATGGCTTGATGCTGATCCCGCCCGAGTCGAAGCAGACACCCTTGCCCACGATCGCCAGGTGCCGCCCGAGGGCGTCGGTCTCACCCTCGCGACCGGAACGCAGGACGATCAGCTGAGGCGGGTTGTCGCTGCCCCGCCCAACGGCCATGAACATCCCCATCCCGAGTTCGGTCGCGCGGTCAGGGCCGATCACCTCGATCGCCAGGCCGTGGTGCTCGGCGATCGCCCGCGCCTCCTCGGCCAGCACGAGCGGGCTGACGTCGTTCGAGGCCCGATTGGCGAGCGTCCGGGCCGTGTTCGCTCCCTCGCCGATGATCTGGCCCCGCCGGACGGCCGCCTCGAGGGCCGCCCGATCGGTCCCCGGCGCGACGATGGTCACCTCGTCGAGTGACGGTGGCGCCGCTTCGACCGTCTCGCGATAGATCGTCCCGGGCTCGTAGCCACCCTCGACCAGGCCTCGGGCCACGATCCCGGCCACGAGGGCCGCGTCCGACTCGAACCGGTCGGCCAGGTCCCCCAGCCAGAAGGCGAGGCGCCGGACGGTCCGCCCACCGAGCCGGCGCTCGGCCGCCGCGGCCAGGTGGTGGACGACCTCGCGGTCGAGCCCGTCGCGGTCGCCAGCCGAGACGGTCAGCACCCGCCCGACCGGCAGCCCGCCCGGGGCCGCGAGCGCCGTCGCGTAGCGTTTCGGGCGCAGCTCGCCGAAGGCGGCCAGAGCCCGCAGCTCACCGCCGGTCCGGCGATCGAGCTCGTCGAGTGGCCCGGTGAACGAGGGCTCCCCCACGATCGGGACGACGAGCAGATCGGTCTGGACATCCCAGGGCTGGTCGGTGACGACTCGGAACTGCATCGGGCGTGGGTCCTCCCGGCGGCCGGATCAGGCCGCCATCGCTGGCATGGACGGGGATCGAGCGCAGTCTACCGCGGGTCCGATCAGGGGGTGGGCTGTGCCGGCGGGCCGGCCGGCGGGCCGGGGCTTGGCGGGCCGGGGGTCGACGACCCCGGGGTCGACGCGTCGAGCGACCCCACCGCGGCCGCCAGCCTCCCTCGAGCGAGCTCGATCGTGATCACGGCCTGGTTCAGGCCGCCCCGGGCGATGTCGGCCATGATCACGACTAGCCCCCGTGTGTCCGGCGGCAGGCGCTCCTGGGCCGCCCGTTCGGCGGCCGCCGCGTCGCGGACCTCCGCGGTGACCGTGCCCTTCGAGGCGCGGAGGGCCCGATAGAGGCGGGCGAGGGCGAGGTCGAGGTCGCGGTTCCGCCCGAGCCACTGGTCGAGGACCGTCACGTCGGCGGTGTTTGCGAGCACGTCGCGCAGTGCCTGCGCCTGGTCGAGGGTGGCCGTCGCCGACGCCAGCTCGGTCAGGGCCGGGCTGTACGAGCCGCGACTGCCGGCCCTGGCGGCCGCGGCGGCATACCGGTCGTGGTCGGCCAGGAGTGTCGCCAGACGGGCCGCGGCCGCGCTGCCGGCGGTCAGCGTGGCCCACGATTCGCGCAGCCCGGCCGTGCTCTCGAGGGCGGTCAGGATCGCCGCGTACTCCGCCCGCAGCTCCGGTCCGAGCCGGCCCTCGCCCCCCGGACCGACGCCGGGCAGGGTCGTCAGACGCGCCCGGAGCCCCGCCGCGTCGGCATCGATCGTGGCCACCAGGCTCGTCCCGGCGGTGATCGTCGAGGCGAGCCGGTCGAGGTCGCGCTCGATGAGCGTGGCCAGGGCGGCCCGGCCGAGCCGTCCGAGCTCGGTGACCTCGTCCGCCAACCGGGCCAGGTCGGCCGTGGCGGCCGCCAGCCCGGGCCGGACCGCCTCGTCGGCGGCCCAGGTGAGCTCGGGCCGGGCCGGCGTGCCGGGCTCGCGGGAGAGACCGGCCACGAGACCGGCCGAGCCGAAGGCGAGGAGGACGGCGCAGGCGAGCCAACCCAGGGCGAGCACGAAGCGGCGAAGGAAGGCGATCACCGGCCGCCCACCTCAGATCATCGGCTCCTGATCGCGCTTCCGGCGCCGGAGGTAGCCGAGCTGGCCCTCCATGTCGAGCGGCGCGAACCCGAACTCGCGTTCGACCGCGTCGAGCGGCCCGACGTTGTCCAGGGTCAGCTGGCGGAGCTGGTCGGTGGCGACAGGGAACGGGAGCCCCAGCCGCTCGGCCGTCCCGGCCACGAGCCCGATCACGGGGACCGGCAGGGGCACGATCGCCCGCCGCGCCCCCAGGGCGGTGACCACCTCGCGGGTGATCTCGCGGTACGTCCAGACGCGCGGGCCCCCGAGCTCGTACGCCCGACCGGCGGTCTCGGGCCGCTCGATCGTCAGTCGCACGATCCGGGCCAGGTCGGTCACCGCCAGCGGCTGGAAGCGGGCGGTGCCGTCGCCGGGCACGGGTACGATCCCCGGCGAACGGCGGACCAGGTCGGCGACGATGTTGAAGAAGCCGTCCCGTTCGCCCCACAGGAGCGACGGCTTGAGAATCGTCCAGTCCAGGCCGCTGGCCGCGACGAGCCGCTCGGCTCGGGCCTTCGAGCTCGCGAAATGCAGTCGCGGGTCGTCCTCGATGCCGAGGCCGCCGAGGTGGACGACGCGCCGAACGCCTGCGGCCGTCGCCGCCTCGAGGAGATTCCGGGTGCCCTCGGTGTTGACCCGTCGCAGGTCCGCCCCACCGTTCCGGTCACGCGGGATCGCGACGAGGTGGACGATCGCCTCGACCCCGGCCAGAGCGGCCGGCAGGGTCTCGGGACGGGTGACGTCGCCCCGGCGCAGCTCGACCGCCTCCCGAGCCGCGGGCTCGAGACGGCGCAGGACGACCTCGCCGGCGCGCTCGGAGCGGACCAGGGCCACGACCCGGTGACGGCCGGCGATCAGCGCGGGCAGGACGTGGCTGCCGACGAACCCGCTCGGACCACTGACGAGGACGATCGACATGACCCTCGGCTCCCCTGCTCGGCTGGCCTGCCTGGCCTGCCTGGCCTGCCTGGCCTGCCTGGCCTGCCTGGCCTGCCTGGCCTGCCTGGCCTGGGCAGCGTAGCATCCGGGCATGGTTGGACAGGGCGATCGGGGCTGGCCGGTCTTCGCCTCCGGGGCACTCGAAGCCCGCGCGCTGCGGCGACTGGTCGAGGCGATGCCGAAGGCGGAGCTCCACCTCCACCTCGACGGTTCGCTTCGGCCGGCCACCGCCCTCGAGCTGGCCCGGACGCGCGGCATCGATGCGCCCCGGGACTTCCGGACGATGTTCGAGGCCCTCGTCGGGCCCGACCGGTGCGCCTCCCAGGCCGAGCTCCTGCGCGCCTTCGATCTCCCGGTCGCCCTGCTCCAGGACGCCGAGGCGCTCGAGCGGGTGGCTGTCGAACTGGTCGAGGCGAAGGCCGCCGACGCGGTCCGCTATGCCGAGGTCCGCTGGGCGCCGGCCCTGCATACGACCGGCGGGTTGAGTCTCGATGAGGTGATCGCCGCCGTGGTGGCCGGCACGCGGGCGGCCGCGACCCGAACGGGAGTGGTGATCCGGCTCATCTGCACCGCCCTCCGTTCGCACGACCCGACCCTGAACGTGCGGGTCGCCGAGACCGCCACCCGCTACCGTGACCAGGGCCTGACCGGCTTCGACCTGGCCGGGCCGGAAGCGGCCCATCCCGACCCGCTCGCCCACCGGCGCGCTTTCGAGACCGCCCGCGCTGGCGGCCTGCGGATCACCGTCCATGCCGGCGAGTGGGGCGGGGCAGCCCAGGTCCGGCGGGCCCTGGCCGTCCGCCCGGAACGGATCGCCCACGGGCCCGGCGCAATCGACGACGACGCCCTGTGCGCGGAGCTGATCGCGCGCGGGGTGACGCTCGACCTCTGTCCCACGAGCAACGTCCAGGCCGGAGTCGTGCCCGCGCTGGCCGACCACCCGCTGGCCCGCCTCCATCGGCGCGGCGTGCCGGTGACCCTCTCGACCGACGACCCGACCGTCTCGGACATCACTCTGTCGGAGGAGTACCTGCGCGCCGTGGGCGAGATCGGCCTGAGCCTGCCCGAGCTGTGGACGATCGACCGCCATGCCCTCGAGGCAGCGTTCGCCGACGAGGCGACGCTCGACCCCCTGCGGGCCGAGTTCGCCGGCTGGGGGGCGATGATCCCGGAGCTGGCGCCGTCTGACTGAGCCCGGTCCGGCCTCAGGAGCGCGCCAGCCGATCGAGGACCTCGGCCAGCTCGGCCGCATCGGCGGCCACGGCATCCGGCCGCTGTGAGGCCGGCAGCGCCTCGAGCTGAGCCCGGGTCGTCACCCCGGTCAGCATCAGGACGCTCCTGGCCCCGACCGCGTGGGCGGCGGCCAGGTCGGTCAGCAGCCCGTCGCCGATCATCACCGCCTCGGCCGCCCGCCGGCCGACGGCTCGCGCCGCCTCCTCGAGCAGGAACGGCGCCGGCTTGCCGATCGAGACCGGCGTGACCCCGGTCGTCGCCTCGAGCGCCGCGACGATCGCCCCGGCCCCGGGGCGGAGCCCGTGCTCGGAGGGATAGACCGGATCACGGTTCGTGGCCACGAACCGGGCACCGGCCCGGATGACGTCGGCCGCGAAGGCGAGCGTCCGGTAGGTCAGGCCCGGGTCGAGTCCGACGACGACCGCGTCGGGCCGGCCGGCCAGCTCGAACGGATCGACCGGCGGTCCGTCGCGGGGCGGCGCCTCGGCCTCGCCCTCGGCCAGCCGCTCGGCTGCCTCGCGGGCATCGACGACGGCCAGGCCGACATCCTCCAGCTCGCGGCGGAGGCCCCGGCCGCCGAGGACCAGGACCCTCCGGACCGGCGGCTCGTGCTCGGCAAGGTAGAGCGCCGTGGCGCGGGCCGAGCTGACCACCCGGTCGGCGGCGACCGGTGCCCCCATTGCGGTCAGCCGGGTGACGTAATCCGCCCGGTAATGCATCGAGTTGTTGGTGACGTAGACGACGTCGTCGCCCCGGGCAACCCGCCCGGCCAGCACGGCGGCCACACCGGGGACCGGTTGACGGCCGCGGTAGACGACACCATCGAGATCGACCAGCAGGAGCATCGCACGATCGTAGCCGACCACGCGCCGGCGCGGCGCAACCCGCACGAGTGTGCGACGATCGGCCGCGCCATGACCACCGCCCGCGACCCACTCCAAGGGATCGTCCGTCTCCTGGTCGATGGTACGAACCTGCTCCACGCGCTCCGGCGCGGCGCCGAGCCGGCCCCGGCCGCGACCCTGATCGGTCG
>JAKAHU010000210.1 GCA_021825385.1 Chloroflexota bacterium
CCGGCCAGGAGCGAGGTCCGTCTGTCGATCCGCCACGACGCCCGCGAGGTCGTCCTGGCGGTCAGCGATCAGGGTCCCGGTCTCACCGAGCAGCAGCGTCAGCTCGTTTTCGAGCGCTTCTATCGGGTCGATCCGTCACGTTCGCGCGCGATGGGCGGCTCAGGGATCGGCCTGGCGATCGTCAGAGCCCTGATCGAGCTGATGGGCGGGCGCGTGTGGGCCGACAGCGAGGGGCCGGGTCGCGGTTCGGTCTTCAGCGTCGCGCTGCCGCGAGCCGGCTGACCGCCGGGCCACCCGACCGCCGGCCGGGCTGCTCCGGCCGGCCGGCCCCCACTGGCCAGCAAACCCCGGTGTGTCAGACCTGCTGCGGCGCCGGCTCGATCCAGCGCAGCGGCTCGTCGCGGAAGATCTCTGCGCACACCGGTTCGCAGAAGTAGTACATCTCGCCCTCGAACTCGACCACCTCGCCGGTCCACGGGTCGACGGGCATGCCACACACGGGATCCAGCACGGTCGTGGCCTGGGTCATCGTCGTCTCTCCTCGCTCGGTACTTGACAAGCGCGACGAGCGCGTCGCCAGAGCAGGATCGATCGGGTGTCTGAGAGCGACCTGAGAAGAGCCTGGCAGGAGACTGAGGCTCGACTGCGGGCCGGTCCGGGTCAGGCGACGACGTTCGGGGCCGAACCTCGGCGTCGTCGGCCGGGACAGCGGACGGTCTTGACAAGAACTTGACGACCAGACGCATCGAGTGTTGAACGCCGCTCCCTAGTCTGGCTGGTGTCGAGCACGGAAGCGATCGACACACCACAGCGGAGAACAGGCAGATGATGACCGGATTTGACTGGGGCATGGGCCTCGGCGGATGGGTCTGGATGATCCTCGGGACGGTCCTCGTGATCGCCATCGTGTGGGCGGTCGTGGCCGCCCTGCCGGGGCGAGAGCGAGGCACCGGCGATGACGCCGCACAGATCCTCAAGGCGCGCTTCGCGCGCGGCGAGATCAGCGACCAGGAATACGAGCAGGCACGACGCGTGCTCGGGATCAAGTGAAGGAGTTGACCATGGCACGGACACGAATCACGCTCGTCGCCGGCGGCCTGCTGGCAGGGGCACTGCTTCTTGGAGCGACCGGGCTGGTCTCGGCGCAGGGGCCGACCTCCTCGCCTGCGCCCGGCTGGCAGAACATGATGGGCGGCCAGGGCGGCCAGGGCGGCCAGGGCGGCCAGGGCGGCCAGGGGATGCAGAACATGATGGGCAGCCAGGGCGGCCAGGGCTGGCAGAACATGATGGGCAGCCAGGGCGGCCAGGGCTGGCAGAACATGATGGGCGGCGCGATCGGTTCCATGAACCCCGCCGCGCTCGACGCCGACACGCTCGCCGAGATGGAGAAGCTCCACGACACGATGGTCGCGAACGGCACGGTCGACTGGGGCCAGATGCAGAAGCTCCACAACCGGATCCACGGCTCGGTGACGGCGCGCCCGGCCCCGACTCCGTCGCGCTGACGGTCCGTCCGGACCGCACACCCGAACGCCGGCTCGAGCCGGCGTTCGGGATTCCCGGCCGCAACGAGAGGGTTCGGGCCGCTTGTCGGTCACTCCTCAGTCGTGGCTCATCGCGTTCTCAGGTTGGGGGCCGAGGGTACGGACCATGAGACGACTCCTCCCCGCGTTCCTCCCGGTGGCACTCGTGCTTGCCGCATGCAGTCAGCCGGCAGCACCGGTCAGCTCGATCAGCCCATCCTCGTCATCTCCGGCGGCCGGCGGCGGCCAGGCGGCGGCCAGTGACCAGGCGGCCGGTGGCATGACCCAGACCAGCGAAGGTGGCCAGGTGACCGTCGTGGCGACCTGGGCCGGCCCATCGGCCGGCGCGACCTTCGAGCTCAAGCTGGACACGCACTCGGTCGACCTCGATGCCCTCGACCTGTCGACCGCGACCGTGCGCAACGATCGGGGTGACACGCTCACCGCGCGGCCCTGGCTGGCCCCCAAGGGCGGCCATCACCGCGAGGGCAGCCTCTCGTTCGACGGCGACTCGGCCGCCTTCCTGGCCGGGGCGAAGTGGATCGAGCTGGTCCTGCCGGGCATCGGCGACACCCCGGAGCGCGTCCTGCGCTGGACGATCGGGGGTCAGCCGTGACCGCGCTCGCCCGGTCGCGGCCGCCGTCGCTCCCGATTCGCCTGCGCTCGATCGCGGCCGGTCTCGGAGCGGCCGGTCTCCTGCTCGCGGTCTACCTCGGGATCATCGCCATCGCCCAGGGTCCGGCCCACGCTCTCGATCAGCTCGGTGCCGACGCGCTCTTCGTGAGCCTGATCGCGGCCGGCTTCGGGGTCCAGATCGCCCTCTTCACCGAGCTGTGGGCGATCGACCGTCGGCACCGGGCCGGAGCCGCGGTCACGGCCGCAGGCACCGGCACGAGCACGGCGGCGATGCTCGCCTGCTGCGCCCACCACCTCGTCGACCTGCTGCCGATCGTTGGACTGTCCGCGTTCGCGATCTTCCTGGACGCGTACCGGACGCCGCTGTTCCTGCTCGGGATCGGGATGAACCTGGTCGGGATCGTCGTCATCGGCCGTCAGCTCTGGCGGGCACGCCAAGCGTGCGCGATCGCCGACGCGGCACCGCCGCCCGAGGGAGCACACGACCCGGCCAGCGAGCCGGCCCACGAGCCGGCGCTCTGACCACGACGGATCCGCTACAGCGTGAGCAGTAGGCCGAAGCTCATCGCGATCACCGCCAGCGCCAGCCCCGCCTTGACCCAGGGCGAGTTCGCCCGGTTCCAGCGTCCGAGCTGGCCCAGGACCCGTCGGTTGGAGACGGCCGCGAGCAGGAGCACGAGCGGCACGATGTAGGCGAGGTTGTAGAGGGCCAGGAGCGCCAGCCCGGTCGTGCCGCCGCCGGAGGCGTGGAGCACCGCCACGATGTCGAGGTAGATCGCGCCCGAACAGGGAACGGTGCAGATCCCGACGAGCACGCCGGCGATCAGCATCCCGGCCAGGCCGCCTCGCTCCATCGCCCGGTGCATCCAGCCATGCGTCGCGTGAGGCGCGGCCATGGCCGGACCCCAGCCCGGCAGGAAGATGTCCTTGAGCATCCAGAGGGCCATCACCAGGGCGAGGATCGCGGCGATCCGGGTGACGAGGTGGTCCTGGCCCAGCCAGCCGAGGAAGGACAGCAGCCCCAGGCCGATGACGAAGTAGGTGATCCAGACCGCGCCGACGTAGAGCGAGCCTGCGCCGAGCAGCCGGCGGCGGGCCTCCAGAGTCGGAGAGCCGTCAGCGGTGACGCTGTTGACGAGCGTGAGCGTGTAGGTCGCGAAGAGGACGAGGAGCGCGAACGCGCACGGGTTCAGCCCGTCGGCCACCCCCGACGCGAGCACGACCGGGACGGTGAGCCCGCCGAACGCCGCGGCGTCGAACGGGCTGAGGGCGATCCAGGTTCCCGAGATGACGCCCACCCCGACGAGCGCGACGGCAAGCGCGACCGCCGCCCGCGGCCAGCCGCCGATGAGCGGCACCGGTCGCGTCTCCCGGACGGATTCGGCCGGGGAAGGAGCCGGGGCCAGAGCGTCGTGACAGGCGGGGACGCGCTGTTCCACCCTTATGCCTCCACCCGGATGATGCCGTGCATCGTCGGACTGGCCTTGCCGCCGCAGCAGGTGTCACAGTAGACGTCGTAGTCGCCGGGTGTGGCGGGCGCGGTGAGCGTGAACGTTCGCCGCGATTCGGCCGGCAGCTCCTCGCGGATCCCCAGCTCGTCGCTGATGAACGTGTGCACCCCGCCCTGGAGGTGCGGCGCCGCATCCGTCGTCCAGAAGTCGATGGCAACGGTCTGGCCGGCCTTGACCGTGATCACCTGGGGCTCGAAGCCGGCCATGCTCATCCGGACCGGGATCGCGCTCGCCGTGGTCGGGGTTCCTCGCTGGCCGAGCAGGTCGCTCGTGGCAAGGACGACACCGACCCCGAGCACGACGATGACGATCGCGCCGAAGGCGATGGCGCGGCGACGGTCTGGCCGCGCGGGCGGCCGGTCGGCGCGATGGTCCGGGCGGGTCGGATGGGTGCGGCTGGCGTCGCTGTTCCGGCTCACGGCGATATCCCTTCACACTGAGCGATCGCGCCGACGGGGGGCGCTGCAAGGCTCGATCCGTCCGACTGTGCCGAACCTCGGCCGGGACGCAATGGGCCATTTGGCCTGACCGGGCGGGACATGGTGCCCGCTCCGGTCGATCCGGAAACGGGTCCGCCGCCTTCGTCTCAGGTTCGATTCACGCGATTCTCAGCGTTCGGCGGGATCATACCCAGGCAAGGGACCAGATCGCAGGCGGCCGGGCGCGTTGACCCGCCACTGGACCCGGCACGACGGTGGAACCACGATGACGATCACTTCGGGCCCCGGCTCGGAACAGGAAGAGCGGTCATCGCCCGAGCAGGTACGGACCACCCGGCGCTATCAGCGCCTGGCGCCCGTCTACGATCTCCTCGAGGAGCCGATGGACCGCTTGGGCGGGCGCCGGCGCCGGCAACGCGTCCTGGCGTCCGCATCGGGCGAGGCCCTGGAGGTCGGGATCGGCACCGGTCGCAACCTCGAGCTCTACCCGCCCGGCGTCCACCTGACCGGGATCGACCTTGCAGACCGGATGCTCGCCCGGGCGCACGAGCGGGCGCGACGACTCGGCCTGCCGGTCCGACTGATGCGCGCCGACGTCCAGGATCTGCCGTTCCCGGACGCCGCGTTCGACACCGTCGTCGGGACCTGTGTCTTCTGCTCGGTGGCGGACCCGGTGCGCGGCCTGGCCGAGGTCCGGCGGGTCGTCAAGCCGGACGGCCGCGTCCTCCTGCTCGAACACGTTCGTCCCGTCAACCCGATCCTGGGCCGGCTGGCCGACCTCCTGAACCCGCTCGTCCGGCGGATCGTCGGCGCCTCGATCAACCGCCGGACCGAGGAGAACGTGGCCGCGGCCGGCCTCGAGGTCGTCGCGGTGCGACGAGACGGCGTGTGGCGGGAGATCGTCGCGCGGCCGCGGCCCCGGTCGGGTTGAGCTCCCCGGCCGATCAGGCGGCGCAGCTCATCGAGCCGGCGCAGCCGGCCGTGCCGCGGCAGTTGGCCGTGCCGGTGCAGCCGGTCGGCAGGAGATCGAAGGCTCCACCTCGCCGCAGGGTCGATCGCGTTCCCGACCGGACGGCCGGGGCGCGTCGGAGCCGGCAGGCGCAGGCGAGCGAGCAGTCGTGGTCGAGGCCGTACGGAGGGCGTCGGCCGGCGATCGCGTCGACCGCCGCTTCCCGGATCGCGCCACTGAACCGAACCGCGAGCAGCGCGGCCGTGATTGAGACGTCGGCTGCTCGGGTTACCCAGTGGAGCCGGCCAAGCGCCGGGCCGAGGGCTCGGCGGAGGCGCTCGTCGTGGCCCCGGAGATCGGGAATCTCCGCGTCGGCCCACAGCTTGACCGTCTGGGCCGCCACCGCGCCCGAGAGGATCGCGTACGAAATCCCCTCCCCAAAGAGCGGGTCGGCGGTCGCCGCCGTGTCGCCGGCGAGGACGACCCGGGTCGAGGCGAGGGGACCCCGACGAAGGCCCTGGGGGATCCAGTGGCCCCGGACGCGTCCGTCGTCCGGATCGAGGCCCAGTGAGCGGGCGAACCGCTCGAGCTGGCGGTGCAGGCGGATGCCGTCGCGTTCTCGATAGGAGCCGATCCCGACGTTCGCGTGATCGCCCTTGGGGAAGTACCAGGCGTAGCCGCCGGGCACGTCGAACGAGAGGATGGCCGTATCGGTGGGCAGAGCTGGTGCGAACGGGAGGTCCATCTCGAGGGCCAGCGAGAGCTGTCGGGCCTGACCGCCCAGGCCGAGCGCGCGTGCCAGCCGGCTGGGCTCGCCGTCCGCGATCACGACGACGTCGGTCCGGACCCGCTCGCGACCGGTCGCCACCCAGGCGCCGAGAGGGTCTTCGACGACCTCGAGCACCGGTTCGGCGTCGCGGAGCTCGGCGCCCGCGGTCGCCGCCGCCTCGGTCAGGGCGAGAGCGAAACGAGCCCGCTCGACCATGGCGACCGCGGCTTCCGGGCGGTGAAGCTGGATCGGAGGAACGCGTCTGGCGCGCAGCTCGACCCGCTCGACCCGTCGTTCCACCGTCGCCAGGGCAGCGGGCGGCACGAGCCCTCGGGCCTTCGGGGTCAGGCCGCCGCCACACGGCTTCGGGCGGGGCAGACGGTGGGCCTCGAACAGAGTGACGCGAGCGCCCTGCTCGGCAAGGAGGCGGGCGGCCGTGGCGCCGGCCGGACCGGTGCCCACGACAACCGCGTCGATGGTCCTCATCGGGCGCCTCCCGCCGGCCCTCCGTGGCCGGTGGCCGGCGACCAGGCCCGCGCCATCGAGAGCGCCGAAGGCGACGGTGTTCCAGACCAACGATCGCGCATCAGAAGTTCAGCCTCATTCGAACCTCCGGGCTCCCCCCTTGTGCCCGGAGACGCGGTCATC
>JAKAHU010000211.1 GCA_021825385.1 Chloroflexota bacterium
CCACCGGGGGCCCCGACGGCCCCGCGCCGCCATCCGGGACTCACGAGATCGACAGGACCGGCTGCTGGTCGCTCATCGCCCGAACGCTCATCCGGGCCGCCACCGTCCCGGCCAGCATCTTCAGGGCCTGAGCGGCCGGACCGGGCTCGCGCTGGGCGACGACCGGGACTCCGGCGTCCCCGCCCTGGCGCACGGTGACGTCGAGGGGGATGCCCCCGAGGTACTCGATCCGGTGCTCGCGGGCGAAGCGCTCACCGCCGCCACGACCGAAGATCTCGGTCACCTCGCCGCAGTGGGCGCACACGAAGCCGCTCATGTTTTCCACGACCCCGATCACCGGCACGTTCATCCGCTCGAGCATTGCCAGGGCCTTCGTCACGTCGAGCAGCGACACCTCCTGAGGGGTCGTGACCAGGACCGTACCGCTGATCGGCACCGACTGGGCCAGCGTCAGCTGGGCGTCGGACGTGCCGGGCGGGAGGTCGATCACCAGATAGTCGAGCTCGCCCCACTCGACGTCGCGCAGGAACTGCTGGATCGCGCCACCCACGAGCGGCCCGCGCCAGACGACCGGCTGGCCTTCGGGGACGAAGAACTGGATCGAGATCACCTTCACCCCATAGCGCTCGAGGGGCAGGATCTTGCCGCTTGGGCTCGCCACCGGCTGGCCCTCGACGCCCATCATGAGCGGGATGTTTGGCCCGGTGATGTCCGCGTCGAGCAGTCCGACCGACGCTCCCGCCTGGGCGAGGGCCACGGCGAGGTTGACGCTGACGGTGCTCTTGCCCACCCCGCCCTTGCCCGAGGCCACCGCGATCAGGTTCTTCACCCCGGGCACCAGCTGCTGCGGCTGGGCCGGGGATGCCCGCCGGACCATCGCCCCCCAGCTGATCTCGATCGTCTCGGCCCCGAGCGGGCGCAGGACCTGGCGAACGTTCTCCTCGATCTGATCCTTGAGCGGACAGGCCGGCGTCGTCAGCTCGATCGTGAAGGCCACCCGCGAGCCGTCGATCGAGAGCTCCTTGACCATGTTGCGCGACACGAGGTCGCCGCCCAGCTCGGGCTCGTGGACGGTCCGCAGCGCGTCGTAGACGGCGGCCTCGGTGAGGGTGATCATCGGCTCTGGCTCCTTGGCTCGGTGGTCGCGACGTCGGCCGGGGCACGGGCCGGTCCGGGGATCGCAAACCGGCGCTCCTCGGCGATCGTCGCCGTGATCCTACCCCGGCTCGTGCGGGAGCGCCGCCGAGCGGTTCCGGGATCCCCGGTGGGCCGGTCCCGCGGCCCCGCGTGGCGAGCGTCCGTCGGCTCGCGGAATGCGGATTCCGAAGCTCCCGTACCCATTCCGCACGAGGAACGAATCCGCCTCGCACCCTTGACATGCGCTTTCGGCGGGCCCTATCCTCCCCGCACCGCTACTGCAACGCCGCACGGTTGCAGTACAGGGCCGGTCCCCAGGCAGCCACCCGATCCCCGGCCGAGGCCGGGCCCGCAGCCCCGAGGAGTACGCACCAGCCGTGCCCGATATCGACGTCCGGCTCGTCGACGTGACCAAGACCTTCGGTGAGGTGACCGCGGTCGATCACATCAACCTCGAGGTTCGGCACGGCGAGTTCTTCTCGCTCCTGGGGCCCTCCGGATGCGGGAAGACGACGACGCTGCGGATGATCGGCGGGTTCGAGGAGCCAACCTCCGGGCTGATCGAGCTCCAGGGCGAGGACGTCACCTGGCTGCCGCCGTACCGGCGAAACGTGAACACCGTCTTCCAGAATTACGCCCTGTTCCCACACCTGACGATCTTCGAGAACGTCGCCTTCGGACTGCGCCGGCGAGGCATCCGGGGCGATGAGATCAGGAGCCGGGTGAGCGAGATGCTTCGGCTCGTCGAGCTGCCCGGCTACGAGGGCCGCAAGCCGAACCAGATCTCCGGTGGCCAGGCCCAGCGCGTGGCCCTGGCCCGGGCCCTGATCAACCGGCCCGCCGTTCTCCTCCTCGACGAGCCGCTCGGTGCGCTCGACCTGAAGCTGCGCAAGCAGATGCAGCTCGAGCTGAAGCGGATCCAGGTCGAGGTCGGGATCACGTTCGTGTACGTGACTCATGACCAGGAGGAGGCGATGACGATGTCGAACCGGATCGCGGTCATGAACCGCGGCCGGTACGAGCAGCTCGGCGATCCCGAGTCGCTCTACGAGCGGCCCGCCACCCGGTTCGTGGCCGGTTTCCTGGGTGTGAGCAACCTCCTGCCGGCCCGGCCGGAGGGCGCCGACAACGGCCACACCGTCTTCCGCCTCGAGGACGGGACCGCGGTCCGGGCGCCGCGCTCGCTCGTCGAGGGACTGGCAGGTCGACTCTCGCTCGGCGTCCGGCCGGAGAAGATCCGGCTGCTCGAGCTGACCGCCGAGAGCCCCGCCCGTGCCAACCGGCTGCAGGGCGTGATTCGGGACGCCTCCTACCTCGGGGTGAGCACGCAATACGTGGTCGAGCTGCGCGACGGCAAGCGCGTCACGGTCTACGAACAGAACGTGGAACGCGCCACCCGGGCCGAGATGTGGGCCCCGGGTGAGGAGGTGCAGCTGACCTGGGCGCCGGAGCACAGCTTCGTCGTACCCGACGAGCCGGCCGACCAGGCCGGGCTCGCGGCGCCCGGGTCGTCACCAGAACAGGGTCTCTAGCGAACAGGTGTCCGGGCAGATTCCGCCAGATCGGCGGAACAGCGTGAGGAGGAGATCGGTGAGCGACAACGAGACGACCAGGGGCCTGCCGGCGATCAGCCGCCGGCAGCTTCTCGCCGGGGGGACGATGGCCGGCTTCGCGGCCTTCCTCGCCGCCTGCGGCACCGGCGGCACGGCCACCACGGAGCCCAGTGCGAGCGAGTCGGCGGCTCCAACGCCGGCCAGCGCCGAGCCATCGGCCACGGCCAGCGCCGAGGCTGCCGCCACCCCCTCGACCGAGGTGAACTGGGCCAACTGGACCTACTACATCGACGTCGACGCGAACGACCAGACGAAGCACCCGACCCTCGACAAGTTCACCGCCAAGTACGGCACGAAGGTGAACTACCAGGAAGTGATCGAGGACAACCAGAACTTCTTCGGCACGATCAAGCCGGCTCTCGAGGCCGGCCAGGACACCGGCTGGGATGTGATCACCCTGACCGACTGGATGGCCTCCAAGCTGGTCCGCCTGGGCTGGGTCGAGGAGTTCAACCTGGCCAACATGCCCAACTTCACGGCCAACATCAAGGACGTCTACAAGGGCCTGGCCTGGGACCCGGAGATGAAGCACCACGCGCCGTGGCAGTCGGGCATGACCGGGATCGGCTACGACCCGACGGTCACCGGCGAGCTGACCAGCCTGGCCGCCTTCTTCACCCCGGACCCGCGCTGGAAGGGCAAGACCGAATACCTGACCGAGATGCGCGACACGATCGGGCTGGCGATGCTCTACCTCGGGCTCGATCCCACGAAGCCGACCCGGGCCGACGCTGACCAGGCGGTCGCCGCGCTCCAGAAGGCGAAGAAGGACGGGATCGTCCGGGACGTGAAGGGCAACTCGTACGCCGAGGACCTGAAGTCCGGCGATGCGGTCCTGGCCATGGCCTGGTCCGGCGATATGGTCCAGGCGCTCGTTGACAAGCCGACCCTCAAGTTCGCCGTCGGGTCGGAGGGCGGAATGCTCTGGACCGACAACTCGATGATCCCCAAGGGCGCCGCGCACAAGGGGACGGCCGAGCTGCTGATCGACTTCTACTACCAGCCCGAGATCGCGGCCGAGGTCGAGGCGTACGTCAACTACATCTGCCCGGTCAAGGGGGCCGACGAGGCGATGAAGGCGCTCGACCCCGAGATCGCCAAGAACCCGCTCATCTTCCCGACCGACGACATCCTGGCCCGGCTCCGGGTGTTCGGTCCCCTGAGCGAGGACGACGAGGCCTACTTCAACGAGCAGTTCGCCAAGGTCCTCGGCGTCGGCTGAGCCGCACGCCACGGCGACGACAGGGACCGGGATGGGCACGCTCCTCAAGCGCCACCGCTGGATCGCCCCGTATGCGCTCCTCGCGCCGGGCATCCTGTGGCTGGTCGTGTTCTACGTCTACCCGGCCTTCCAGATGTTCGTCGCCAGCTTCTGGAGCGGATCGCTCGAGAAGGGCTTCACGTTCTCACTGGCCAACTACACGAACTACACCGAGGCGATCGACCAGTTCGCACCGCAGTACCTGCGCTCGATCGTCTACGCCGGGGCGGCGACGGTCCTGACCTTCCTGATCGCCTATCCGCTGGCCTACACGATCGCGTTCAAGGGTGGGCGCTACAAGAACCTGCTCCTGTTCCTGGTCGTGGCCCCGTTCTTCACCAGCTTCCTGCTGCGCACGATCAGCTGGAAGATCATCCTGGGCGACACCGGCATCCTGCTCGGGCCAATCAAGGAGCTGGGGATCCTGCCCGAGGACTTCCGGCTCCTGGCGACACCGATCGCGGTGATCTCCGGGATCACCTACAACTTCCTCCCGTTCATGACCCTGCCGGTCTACGTCGCCCTCGAGAAGGTCGACTTCCGGCTCGTCGAAGCGGCCCGCGATCTCTACGCCGGTCCCTGGCGACCGGGTGGCGGGATCGCGGGCGCCCTCGTGGCCGGTGGCCTGGCGGCGGTCCTCGGGATCGTCTTTGCCTGGCCCTGGCCGGTCCTCGCCGCCGGCGCCGCCCTGACCGGCGCTGCCGTCGGCTGGTTCCTCGTCTCCGAATCGTTCATCCGGGTGACGTTCCCGCTCTCGCTGCCGGGCGTCTTCGCCGGTTCGCTGCTGACCTTCATTCCGGCCATCGGGGACTACGTGAACGCCGAGTTTCTGGGTAATCCGGACACGCGAATGATTGGCAATGTCATCCAGAACAAGTTCCTCACCCAGAACGACTACCCGATCGCCTCGGCGCTCAGCTTCACCCTGATGGCCGCGATCCTCGTTCTGGTCACGGTCTACGCCCGGATCCTGGGCACCGAAGAGCTCACGACCACGGGGCGAGTCTGAGATGGCGCCCGTGGGCGGAGCGGTGACGGCCCCGGGGGCCGCCGGGGCGAGCACGAGGCACCGGCCCGGGGGCGTGACCGCCGGGCGCCTGGCACGCCTGGCCGATCGGTACCTGCTCCTCGTCTACACCGGCCTGGCGGTCATCTACCTGCTCCTGCCGGTGGCGGTCATCGTCCTCTTCAGCTTCAACGACCCGGCCGGCAAGAGCAACTTCGTCTGGCAGGGCTTCACCCTCAAGTACTGGCTCAACCCGCTCGGGGTCGCCGGGCTGGGCGACGCGGTCTGGCTGAGCCTCGCCCTGGCCTTCCTCTCGACGATCATCGCCACGATCCTGGGCACGCTCGTCGCCCTGGCCCTCGTGCGCTACTCCTTCCGCGGCCGCGGGGCGGCCAACTCTCTGATCTTCCTGCCCATGGCCACCCCCGAGATCGTCCTCGGCGCCTCGCTCCTGACGATGTTCGTCTCGATCGGGAGCCCCCCCTTCTTCCCGCTCAACTTCTTCACGATCCTGCTCGCCCACATCATGTTCAACATCAGCTACGTCGTGGTCACCGTCAGGGCCCGCCTGGCAGGGTTCCCCAGGCATCTCGAGGAGGCGGCCATGGACCTCTTTGCCAACGAATGGCAGACGTTCTGGAAGGTGACCTTCCCGCTGATCCTGCCGGGCATCATCGCCGCGGCGTTGCTGGCCTTCAGTCTCTCGATCGACGACTTCGTGATCACCAACTTCACCGCCGGCAAGACCCAGACGTTCCCGATGTTCATCTACGCCAAGGCCCGGATCGGGATCCCGGTCCAGGTCAACGTCATCGGCACGCTCATCTTCGTCATTGCCGTCGGCTCGGTCGGGATCACGACCCTCGCCCAGCGCCGCTCGCGGTCGGGGTGATCGCGGTGACCGCGGACGCCGGCGGCGCGCCGCGCCCTGACCCGCTCCAGCGGACGGTCACTCCGCTCGGCTTCGTCGGGATCGAGGAGGCCGCCCGCCTCGTCGGCGTGTCACCCTCGGCGATCCGTCTCTGGGAGCGCCAGGGCCTGGTGCGTCCGCTCCGGACCAGGGGCGGGGCCCGCCGCTTCAGCCCGGCCGACGTGGCCCGCCTGCACGCGATCCGGCGCTGGCGACAGGTCGAGGGACTGAACGCGGCCGCGATCCGGCGCCTACTCGAGCTCCCGGCCGGGAACGACACCCGCCGGGCGGGCCACGCCGACGCCGACCGCCGAGTGGCCCGCGAACCGGCCCCGGAGCCCACCCTTGACGAGGCTGGACGGGCGCCCGGGCGGTCGCCGGGCGGCGCCTCGATCCAGCTCGCCCAGCGGCTCCGGGCGCTCCGCATCGCGCACCGGCTGACGCTCCGTCAGGTGGCCGAGCAGAGTGGGCTGTCCGTCTCGTTCGTCTCATCACTCGAGCGCTCGCTCACCGGCGTGTCGCTGACGACCCTCCGCCGGCTCACCGCA
>JAKAHU010000008.1 GCA_021825385.1 Chloroflexota bacterium
GGTCGCCGTCGTGATGGCGGCCGGCCTCGGCACCCGCATGCGGTCCGCCACGCCCAAGGTCCTGCACCGCATCTGCGGCCGCCCGCTCGTGGGCTGGGTGATCGAGGCCGCGGTCGAGGCCACCGGCGCCAAGCCCGTCGTCGTGTACTCGCCGGCCACCGAGGCGGTCCGCGACGCGGTGGCGGATATCGCGCACCCCGCGCTGCAGGACGTCCCGCGAGGGACGGGCGACGCGGTGCGCGCGGGCCTCCTGGCCGTCCCCGAGGACGCCGACGAGGTGCTCGTGCTGAGCGGCGACGTGCCGCTCGTCCGCGCCGAGCTCCTGACGGCCCTGCTTGAGGCGCGGCGGATGGACCATGCGGCCCTGGCGCTCGTCGCGGTGGACGCGATCGACCCGGCCCGCCTCGGGCGCGTCGTCCGCAACGAGGCGGGCACCGTCGAGCGGGTCGTCGAGGCGAAGGACGCCACGGACGAGGAGCTCGCGATCACGGAGGTCAACGCGGGGCTGTACGCGTTCGAGGCGGCGTGGCTGCGGCGGCGGATCGGCGACCTGCGCGAGTCGCCCGCGACCGGGGAGCTGTACCTCACCGAGCTCGTCGGTCTTGCGCGCGCGGACGGTCGCCTCGTGGGCGCGCTCGACGTCGATGACGACGGACGCCTGATGGGCATCAACGACCGCGCCGAGCTGGCCCGCGCCGAGTGGGACATGCGGGTCGAGATCAACGACCGGTGGATGCGCGCGGGCGTCACGATGCTGGATCCCTCGACCGCCTACGTTGACCACGGGGTGCAGCTGGCCCAGGACGTCACGCTCGAGCCCAACGTGATCCTGCGAGGCGCCACGCGCGTCGGGCGAGGCACGCGGATCGGGGCGGGCTCGCAGCTCTTCGACGCCACGATCGGCGAGGACTGCGTGGTCTGGGCGAGCATCGTCGAGCGCTCGACGGTCGAGGACGCGGTCACGGTCGGCCCGATGTCGCACCTGCGCCCCGGCGCGCACGTGGGGCGCCGATCGGAGATCGGGAACTTCGCCGAGATCAAGAACAGCCGTCTGGGCGAGCACGTCCGCCAGCACCACACCAGCTATCTGGGCGACGCGGACGTGGGTGCCGACACGAACGTGGGCGCGGGCACCATCACCGCCAACTACGACGGCGCGCGCAAGCACCGCACGACAATCGGGCGGGGTGTGTTCCTGGGCGTGGACACCATGCTCCGCGCCCCCGTGACGCTGGGCGATGGGGCCAAGACCGGCGCCGGCGCCGTGGTCACCCACGATGTGCCGGCGGGTCGCCTGGCGGTGGGCGTCCCCGCGCGGATCCGCGACGTCAGCCCGTCGGCCGACGCGCCGTCGGCGGCCCCAGCGCAGCCCGCCCCGGTCGCCCGGCCCGCGCACGACCCGGCGCGGGACGGTGGCGCGGGGTGAGCACCCCGATCCCCGAGATCCTGCTGCTGGCCGTCCTCACCGTCCTCGAGGGCTTCTTCGTCGCGAGCGAGATCGCCCTGGTCTCCATCCGGCGCAGCCGAGTGGACCAGCTGGTGGATGAGGACCGGCCGGGCGCCCGGCGCGTGCGCCGCCTGCTTGACGATCCCGGCCGGTTCCTGGCGGTCAGCCAGATCGGCGTGACCTTCATCGGCTTCCTCGCCTCGGCGTTCGCAGCGGTGAGCCTGAGCCAGCAGCTCGCGAGCGCGCTCGCGTCGGCGGGCCTGGACGGGTCAACCGCCGACGGCCTCGGCCTGCTCGTCGTGACCATCGTCCTGTCGCTGCTCACCATCGTGTTCGCGGAGCTTGTGCCCAAGTCGCTCGCCCTTGCCTACGCCGAGCGCGTCGCGCTGGTGCTCTCGGTGCCGCTCGACCTGCTGGGGCGCCTCCTGTCGCCGCTGGTGGCGGTCCTCACCGGGCTCACGCGGGCGGTCATCCGCCCGTTCGGCGCCAGCGTCAACTCGGAGGCGCAGATCACGGCCGAGGAGCTTCGGCTGATCGTCGAGCGGGGCGGGGAGCAGGGGATCCTCGAGGCCGAGGAGGAGCAGATGATCAACGCGGTCATCGAGCTCGGCGACCGGCGGCTGCACCAGGTCATGGTGCCGCGCGTGGACATCATCGGCCTCAACGCCAACGCCACGTTCGACGCGGCCATCGACCTGATCATCGATGGCGGCCACTCGCGCGTCCCCGTGTACGAGAACTCCGTGGACGAGGTGGTGGGCATCCTCTACGCCAAGGACCTGCTGCCGTTCCTCAAGTCCGACGCGACCGCGCGGCCGTCGCTCCGCAGCCTGTTGCGGGCGCCGGTGTTCGTCCCCGAGTCGCTGTCCATCGATGACCTGCTCCACGAGTTCCAGCGGCGCAAGGTCCATATCGCGATCGTGCTCGACGAGTACGGCGGCACGGCCGGGCTGGTCACCATCGAGGACCTGCTCGAGGAGATCGTCGGCGAGATCCAGGACGAGTACGACGCCGAGGAGCCGCTGGTCGAGATGATCGGCGAGCACCTCGCGCGGGTGGACGGACGGTCGGCGATCGAGGACCTGCTCGAGATCTGGGACCTGCGGACGGAGCTTGAGGACCAAGACGAGTACGACACGGTGGGCGGCCTGGTCTACCACCGCATCGGGGGCATCCCGCAGGTTGGCGACGAGGTCCGCGTGGGCGGGCTGCACCTCACCGTCGAGTCCACCGACGGCCGGCGGGTGGCCAAGGTGCTCGTGGAGCTCGAGGTGCCGGTCGCCGACGAATCCGCCGAGGACGGCGAGGACTAGCCTCAGCCTCGAAGTGGCGCGGCGCGGACGGGCGCGCCTCCGGGCCGCCGGAGCCTCGCGCTGGCCCGGGCCCGCGTGGGCCCGGACGCGACTGGGCCGCGCGTCCCTACGCGCTGATCACCGAGTTGATGATGCCGATCAGCTTCTGGCGGACGGCCGGGTCCACGGCCGAGAGCCCCTCCAGCTCGCCCAGGGCGGCGTCGCGGTGACGGCGCGCCTCGGTGCGCGTGAACACGTCGGCACCGGCGCGCTCCAGGACGGCCACGATCTCGCCCACGTCCGCGTCGGTCGGCTCTGGCCGGGCGTGGAGCTCGGTCAGGCGCGCGAGGTCCGCCGGCCCGGCGTGCTCGAACGCGTACAGCAGCGGCAGGGTCTTCTTGTGGCGCGCCACGTCGGTCGGCACCTTGCCGGTCTTCTGCTCCTCGCCCCAGATGCCGAGCAGGTCGTCGTTGAGCTGGAAGGCGAGGCCGAGGCTCCAGCCGAACCGCCGGTACCGCGCGATCACCTCGTCGTCGTCGGTGGCGAGCAGCGCGCCCGCCTCGATCGACGCGGCGATCAGGGCCGCGGTCTTGCGCCCGATCATGTCGAAGTACAGCTCCACCGTCATCGGCGCATCCTGCGCGGAGGTGGCGATGTCGATGTACTGCCCCTCGCACAGCGCCACGCACGTCTCGTCGTAGAGGCGCATCAGGCGCAGGACCTTCGAGTCGCTGAACCCGAGGTCCGTCAGCCGGTGGAGCGCAACGCGGGACAGGCTGAAGATCAGGTCGCCGGTGTTGATCGCCTGCGGCACCCCGTGAAGCGCCCACAGCGTGGCCCGGTGGCGGCGCTCGACGTCGCCGTCCTCGATGTCGTCGTGGACCAGGCTGAAGTTGTGGCCCAGCTCCACGGCCGCGGCCCCGGGGAGGGCACGCGCGTGCTCGCCGGCGATGGATGTGTAGGCGAGGAGGCCGAGCAGCGGGCGCATCCGCTTGCCGCGAGGCCCGTCCGACCCGTCCAGCCCGAGGTGGTACCGGATCATCTCGTAGACGCCAACCGTGGCGCCGTCGCGGTCGCTGACGACACGCAGGATCTCCGCCTCGGTGTCGGCGAGCATCTGGGCGAGGTCGAGCTCGTTGATCACGGTCATGGTGGCGTGAGTGTACCGTCCGCGCCGATAAACGTGTCCGCGAAAAGTAGCCTGTTGAGGGCTCGGCCCGGGAGAGTGCCGGCAGGTGCGCCCGGGCAGGCCGCTGGTGCTACCGTCGCGTGGTGCCCGCGCCGCGCCGCTACGTCACCGACGCCATCGTCCTCGCCCGGTTCGACCTGGGCGAGGCTGACCGTGTCCTGACGCTCATCACGCCTGAGCACGGCAAGCTCAAGGCCATCGCCAAGGGCGTCCGACGCCCGTCGTCGCGCCTCGGCGGCAGCCTCGAGCCCTTCGCCGAGCTGAACATCGCCCTCGCGCGCGGCCGCACCTTCGACGTGGTGACCGAGGTCCGCGTCGGCCGGGCCTGGCTCCGCCTGCGCGACCGCCTCGAGAGCGCAGCCACGGCCTGGTATCTCGCGGAGCTCGCCGACCGCAGCCTCGAGGAGCGCCACGCGGCGGAGCCCCTGTACGCGCTGATCCACCGCGCGTACGAGCTCCTCGACGCGGGGATGGCCCCGGGCCGCGTGGCCCGCTGGTACGAGATGCACCTGGCCGACGAGCTGGGCCAGCGGCCCGAGGTGGACCGATGCGTCGAGTGCGACCGCATGCTGGAGCCGACGGAGTCCTACCGCTGGGTGCCGCCGCTCGGGGGCGTGCTCTGCGCCCGCTGCCCGGGTCCGCCCGCTGCCCACACGGGCCTCGGGCTCGAGGCGCTCAAGCTGCTCAAGGCCTACCAGCGCCTGGACGTCGAGGCGATCGCCGGGCTCCGCCTGCCGGAGGCCACCGAGCGCGAGGTGGAGGCCGCGATGCGGGAGTTCATGCGGATCGCCCTCGAGCGCGAGCCCCGGTCGCTCGCCTTCCTCGACGAGGTCCGTGCCCGCCCGTCGCGGGGCGCCGCCGCTGCCGTGCCGTCCTCGATCGCCCCGCCGCCCGCCGCCCCGCCGTCCGCCCAGCCATCCGCCTAGCCATTCGCCAAGGCAGAGCCCAGCAAGGAGCACCCGATGATCTTCGACTCCGGCAGCGCCCGTGACCAGCGCGCGCTCGAGCGCCTCGCCTCCGAGCCCATCGTGTGGCTGACCACCGTCACCCCCGACGGGCAGCCCCAGTCGCTACCCGTGTGGTTCCTCTGGCAGGACGGCACGATCCTCACCTACGGCGACAATCGCGCCCGCCGCAACCAGAATCTCGCCGCCAACCCCAAGGTCTCGCTCCACTTCAACGACGACAACGGCGGCGACGTGGTGTTCATCGAGGGCGAGGCGACGATCGATCCGAGCCTGCCGCCGCTGCCGGAGCACACGGCGTACGTTGCCAAGTACGCGGACCGGATCGCGGCGAACTTCCACTCGCCCGAGCGCTTCGCCGAGCGGTACAGCGTGCCGATCGTGATCCGGCCGACCCGCGGCCGCTCGCCGTACTGATGGCCATGGGAGCCCGCCGCTCTGCCGCCCTGGCCGCCGGCACAGCCGCCCTCGCGACAGCCGCCCTCGCCCGTCCCGCCCTCGACGCGGTGGCCGCCCGCCTCGAGGCGCGGATGAACCCGGTCACCCCCGGGCCCTGGCCCGCGCCGTCCGAGCGGGCGCTGGCGCTCCACGCCACGCTGCGGATCGCCGACCTCCACGCCGACTCGCTGCTGTTCGGGCGCGACCTCGTCCGCCGCTCCGCCCGTGGCCACGTGGACGTGCCGCGGATGCAGGAGGGCAACCTCGCGCTCCAGGTCTTCTCGATGCCGACGAAGACCCCCAAGCGCATGAACATCGAGCACAACGACGACTCGACCGACGAGATCCTGACGCTCGCCCTGGCGAAGCGCTGGCCGCCCGCCACGTGGCGCAGCCTGACCGCGCGCGTGCTCAACTTCGCCGCCGCGGCAGATCGGTTCGCGGCGCGTTCGGGCGGCGAGTTTCGGCTTGTCCGCACGCGCGCCGACCTGGCGGCGTTCCTCGCCGAGCGGTCGCGCAACCCGCGGCTCACGGCCGGCGTGCTCTCGATCGAGGGCGCGCACGCGCTCGACGACGACCCGGCGAACGTGGACACCGTGTTCGACGCCGGGGTCAGGATGATCTCGCCGTCGCACTTCTTCGACACGGCGTTCGGCGGGTCCGCCCACGGCCTGGAGCAGGGCGGGCTCACCGCGAAGGGCCGCGACATGGTCCGGCGCATGGAGGCCAAGGGGATCGTGCTGGACCTCGCGCACGCCTCCGCCGCCACCATCGATGACGCGCTCGCGATGGCCACCCGGCCGGTCGTCGCGTCGCACACGGGCGTGCGGGGCGTGTGCGACAACGCCCGGAACCTGCGTGACGAGCACCTGCGGGGGATCGCCGCTACGGGCGGCGTGGTGGGCATCGGGTTCTGGGACACCGCGTCGGGTGGCAAGGCGCCCGAGTGGATCGCTCGGAGCATCGCCTACGCGGTGGACCTGATCGGCGCGGAGCATGTCGGGCTGGGCTCGGACTGGGACGGCGCGGTGGAGGTGCCGTTCGACGCGGCCGGCCTCGCGATTCTCACCGAGCAGCTGCTGCTGGCCGGCCTGGACGAGGCCCAGATCCGGCTGGTCATGGGGGAGAACACGCTGCGGCTCCTCGGCGACGTGCTGCCGGGGGCCTGACGACATAGGCCCGACGACAGGGGTCTGACGACGGCACCCGGCTCGGGTACGCTTCCGGCCATGCGCTCCGCCGAAACCACCGTCCGCAACCCCGCCGGCATCCACGCCCGACCCGCCGCCCTGTTCGTCCGGACGGCCGCTCGATACCGGTCATCCATCCTGCTGGAGAATCCGGACAACCCGGGCAGCCGGGGCGACGCCAAGTCGATGCTCAGTGTCATCGGGACCAAGTCCAAGACCGGCAACCGGATCCGGATCACCGCGGACGGCGCCGACGAGGACGCCGCCATCACGGGCATGATCGCGTTCGTGGATGGCGGCTGCGGCGAGGCCATCTCCGGCTGAGCACCCCGGCCGGCCGGGCATGGCAAACGGACGAGGCGCCGACGCCGCTGGCCGGGCCGCCGGTCAGGCTGGAGGCGTGCCGCCGGGGCGAGGCGACCCGCCGCCTCCCTCGGCCGGGCGCCCGAAGGTGAGCTTGCGCTCCTCGCCCCGTGCCAGCCGGACGATGTTGTCCCGGTGGAACAGCCACACCAAGACTGGCCCGCCGATCGAGTACACATAGAGCCACGGGCTCAGGCCCCCGGTGGCGACGACGGCCGTCATGAGCACGCCCCCGAGCGCTGACCCGAGCAGCGAGCCCGCCGACGAGTACCGGGTGACGAGGATCACCCCGGCGAACACGGGCACGACCACGAGGGCGACCAGCGGCTGGAAGCCGAGCAGCCCCCCGAAGGCAGGCGCCACGCCGCGCCCGCCGCCGAAGCCCAGGAAGACCGAGCGGCTGTGGCCGATCACGGCCGCCAGCCCGACCAGGACCTGCACCTCGACGCCGGCCCCCGCCGCCCCGCTGACGAGCACGGCCACGAGTCCCTTGCACATGTCGAGCAGCCCTGAGAGCAGCGCGAGCCTGGGGCCGATCGCCCGCATGGTGTTCGCCCCGCCGGTGCGCCCGCTGCCGATCGTCCGCGGATCCGGCCCGCCGCTCACCCTCGCCACGACGACGCCGAACGGGACGCTGCCGAGCAGGTATGCACCGGCGATCAGCACGATGGCGCGGAGGAGATCAACGGCGTTCACAGGGATGCAAGTATAGGTTCGCGGGCCCCCGCCGGGTTTGGCCGAGACGGTCCGCGGGGCACGCGCCGCCTCAGCGTGGACGCTCCCTCAGGCAGCTCCGAGGGTCGCGGCAAGACGGTCCGGCCGGCCCCGGAACCAAGCTCGCCGAGACGGGTCGGCGGCCACCTCGTCCACGAGCGCCGCCAGGGCGCGGTTGACCGGGGCCGGCACCCCCAGACGCTCGCCGGCGTCGGCCACAGCGCCGTTGAGCCACGCCGCCTCCGTGGGCGGACCGCCCCCGCCGAGCACGTGGAGCCGCAGGGAGGGCGACTTGCCGCCCCGAGCGCCCGCGATCGCCCGGGCGACGATCGGCCGGCCGACGGGCTCCGGGAGAGCCAGCCCGCGCAGCAGGAGCGTCGTCTGCGCACCCGGCAGCGAGACGGGAGCCAGGCTCAGCGCCCGCATCACCGCGACCGCCTCCCGGAACTGGCGACGCTCCACGCGGTAGCCGGCCGGGTCGGCGTAGACGTCCCCCGGGTCCATGTCCAGGATGGCGCTCGAGGCGTTCGCGACCAGGTTCGCCAGCAGCTTCGACCACTTCATCGCGGCGGCGTCGGGGAAGACTCGCGATCGCAGCCCGCCAGCCGTCCAGGCGTCCGCCAGACGGCTGGCCAGGCTGGCGGCCTCGCGCGACCCGTCGCCTGGGAGGGCCGCGATCCCGAGGCCGCCGGACCGGAGTCGGCGCACGCCACCCGGGACGAGCTCGACGGCCGCGGTGAGCGAACCCGCGAGCAGGGGCGACGTCCGCGCGACCCGGGCCGCGGCCTCCGCCCCGATGCCGTTCTGCGCGGTCATGAGCGGCGCCTCGGGCCAGCGCACGGCCGTTGCCAGCGCGGCCGGGACGTCGAAGGCCCGAACGGCGAGAACCACCAGGCCCACGTCGGGTCGGACATCGCCCGGGTCGGCCACCCGGCGGACGGGCACGGTCCGCTCGCGCCCGGCCTCCTCCACCGTCAGGCGCCGCGGAATGTCTCCGGTCCGGGGGCTTCGCCCCAAAAGGGTCACCTCGTACCCGACGCCGGCCAGCGTCCCCCCCAGCCACGAGCCGACCGCGCCCGGCCCGATCACCAGGACGGACCCGCCGGGCGCGACGGGCTCCCGGCGGGTCTCGGGCCCGTCTGGGCCAGTCGGGTGGTCGGGACGGTGCGACACCCTCGCTCCTCGCTGGGCGGGCGGTGCCGCCGTGGCGCCTCACGCGAGGCCGGTCACCACCGCCGTCAGCCACCTACCATACAGGACGGTCGCCACGCCGATGACCGCCAGGCCCGCCGTCATGGCGTCGCACCCGGATCCCCTGCCGGTCCCGGGTCGTCGGGTACGACCCATCGAGGGCGACGTGCAGCCCGCGCCCTCCCGAGGGCGCCGAGCGCGACCCGTCGGCAGCCACGGTCCTCTCGGGTGCGCCCACCGCGGGTCTCGTCCCGGAGCGCAAGCAGGCCGTAATGCCGGCGGGTGGTCCCGGATGTGCGCCTGTGGCATTGCGCGAGCAGCGCCCGAGGACTCGCGACGGGTCAGGCCCCAGGCGGCTCAGCCGTCCCGAGGGCCCGGTCCATCGCCCGGTAGGCCTCCGCGAGGATCTCGATCGGGTGCCGGGTCCGGACGCCGGTCGCCGCCTCGATCTGCCACCGGCAGGTCTCCGAGTCGCACGCCGCGACGCTCGCCCCCGAGGCCGTGATCTTGTCGAACAGCGGCCTGCCGACGGCCATCGCGATGTCGTACTTCTCGCGCTTGAGGCCGTACGTGCCGGCGATACCGCAGCAGTCGTGGTCCATGTCCCGGGCGCGCAGGCCCGGGATCAGGGCGAACAGGTCCAGCGCCGGCAGCCCGATCCCGTGGCTGCGCAGTTGGCACGGGGCGTGGTAGGGGAGGTCCTCGTCAAGCCGTCCGAAACCGGTGTCCAGACGCCCCTGCTCGTGGAGGTCGAGCAGGAACTCCATGATGTCCCATGTGGCGGCGGAGATGGCCCGCGTGTCCTCGTCGCGCATGTCGAGCATCTCTTCGTACTCGGCCTTGATGGTGTGCGTGCACGAGGTGGAGGTGCCGATGATCTTGTAGCCGGCCTTGGCGTAGCGCGCGAGCGACTTGGCGTTCTTGCAGGCGTGCGCTCGCGCGTCGTCGTAGAGGCCGTTGCTGATGAGCGGGAGCCCGCAGCAGACCTGCTCGGGAACGATGGTCTCGAAGCCGTTGCGCCGCAGCACCCAGATCGCCGCCTCGGCGACATGGGGCTCGTAGTAGTTGGCCGAGCAGCCGTGGAAGTACACGATCGCCTTGTCCGGGCCCGGCAGCGCCTTGCCGCGTCCGGTGCCCGCCTTGGCCTGGCGCCGCTTCCACGTGGAGTGGAAAGTGCGCTTCGCGAACGGCGGCACCGGGGCCTTGTGGTGGACCCCGATCGTGAGCTCCATCGCCCGTCGCAGCGGCCGGTTGCGCATCGCGACGTTCGCGATGGGCGAGAACGCCACCCCCAGCGACCCGGTGAGGTCGGTCTGGCCCAGGCCCCAGTCGCGGAGCTTCGGCCGCTTGCCCTCGCGCAGGCGGGCCCGGGCCTGGCTGTTCATCTCGGCGATCTTGACGCCGGCCGGGCAGGCGGTGGTGCACCAGCCGCAGCCCGAGCAGTAGTCCACCGACGCGTCGGGCGACGGCGGGTTGGCCGAGCCCGGGCCTCCGATGGGCTGCAGGTGGGCGAGGCGGAAGCGCTGCCCCTGGGGCCCGGAGTACTTGGGGCCCGGGAACTTGTCGGTGACCCGCAGGACGGGGCACACGGTGTTGCAGACGTTGCACTTGAGGCACTCGTCCGCGGACCGGGACACGGGGAGCTCGGTGGCCTCCCGCACGATGTCGGCGATACTCACAGCTCGCTCCTCGCGCTGGCGACCATCTCGCAATCGATGGGGGAGCGGGTCGCGTCACTGGCCAGCTCGCGCGCGGCGCGCCACCCCGAGGCGATGGCCACGCCATCTCCGCAGCGCTCGCGGATCGACCGCTGGTCGGCGAGCAGGCCGCCGACAACGTGCACGTTCGCGTGCGACACCCGATGGTCGGCGCCGAGCGGGCGCAGGTCCGGGTCGACGCGGACCCCGGCCGCCTCGACCGGGTGCCCCGCCGGGTCCAACCCGTCACGGACCAGCCACGCGTCCTGCTCGACCGCGTCCACGTGCAGGCCCAGGACGGGCTCCACGACGCGCCCGCCGTCGGTCGCGCGCAGCCCGCCGCCGGCCAGCCCGCCGGTGGCGAGCACGAGCGCCTCGGTGCGGATCGTGCGGGTCCGGGCCGCGGCCTCCATCTCCACCGCCGTCACGCGGCCGTCCTCGACCCGGACCGCGTGGACGAACTCGCCCAGCTGGACGCGGCCGCCGGCCGCCCGGATCCGATCGCGCAGGACGCGCCACAGCCGGAGGCCCGGCACGCTGGGCGGCACGAGCGGGACCTCGAACGGCTCGAGGGGGAGCTGAGCCCGGAGGGCCGCCCAGGTCTCGGCGTGCGCGGCGAGACCGAACACGGCCGGCAGCGCGACCCGGCCGGGCCGGCCGTCGGCGGCCTTCTCGACGGCGCGCGCGATGGCCGCGATGTCGTCCGCCCGCGGCGCGCCGTCGTCGAAGCGCCGGGCCAGGTGCATCGCGTTGAGGTTGTGGCGCTCGCCGAGGTCACGGAGCTCCACCGACACGCCGGTGACGGCGGCCGGCCGGTCGGCGCCGTGCCACACGGCCTCCCGGGCCAGGCTGTCGGCGATCGCGAGCGGCCAGAAGTCCTTGAAGCCTGCGATGCCCGCCACCACGAGCACCTCGTCGCGGCCCCACGGGCGCAGGGCCGCGCTCTGGGCCTGCGGCACGATGGCCACGCGGCGCGTCCCGCCGATCGCGGTGGGCACGCGGCGGATCGGCGTGTCGAGCGTGCCAGCGTACGGCAGGCCCGCGGCGGCGAGACGCTCCATCATCCAGGCGACCGACGGCGCGACGCACGTGGCGAGGTACGAGAACGGGTGGTCGAGGGCCGCCAGGCGGGCCACGCCGTCGGCGGGCGTCTTGGCGGCGTGCGGGGCGGCGATGTCGAGCCCGCCCGAGCCCCAGTGGGTGCGAGCGTGGCCCTTGGCGACCAGCGTGACGACCGCCCCGGCCTCGGCGAGTCGGGTCGCGGCCGTCAGGCCAGAGAGCCCGGCCCCGATGACGACGACATCAGCGTGCGGCATCGACGGCCTCCTCGTCCTCGAAGACCGGCGCCGACGCCGTGGACAGGGACTCGACGCCGAGCACGTCCACGTAGAGGAGGCGGGTCATCATCAACTCCTGGAGCTGGCGCCCGGAGGCGATGGGCCTCACGCCCTTGGTCCGCTCCCGCATGAAGGCGGTGAGGGCGCGATCGGCGATCGCGGCGTGGAGCGACCCCGAGCCGGGGGCGTGGCCGACCTCCTCGGGCGTGCCGGGCTCGGTGCCCGGCGCGGGCTGGCCCGTCGCCTTGGTTTGGGCGTCCAGCCGCTCGGCCACGAGCCCGGCGACGCGGAACGTGCAGAAGGCGCCCTGGCACGGGCCCATGCCCACCCGGGTGCCCCGCCGGACGTCGTCGATGGAACACGGCCAGTGGGTGTCGAGGTAGGCCTCGGTCATGCGCCGCGTGACCAGCTCGCACTCGCACAGCAGGTCGGCGTCGCCGCCCCCTTCGGCCTCGTGGTCGGCGAGGCGGTGCCCGACCCAGTAGTGGTGGCCGGGCTCCATGCCCGGCAGGACCTCGTCGGCCGTGGTGCAGGCCGTGGTGTTGCCGAGCTTCTGGGCGACCACATCGACGGTCTGCTCGGCCATCAGCCGGTGGGTGGTCAACTTGCCGCCCACGATGCTCACGAAGTTGTCCACGCCCTGGTCGGCATGGTCCAGGATGGCGTGCGCCCGGGTGATCGACCGGTTGCCGGCGCTCGCGACCGTGTCGGCCGGGGCCCGGTAGAGGGGGCGGACGCCCGCGTATGCCCGCAGGATGCGCATCTGGCGCAGGGACGGGAACAGCTTCGCGCCCTCCTCCACGAGCCGTCGGATCTCCTCGCGGGTGATGTCGTAGTCGTCGGGATCCGGCACCTTGATGTCGGTCGTGCCCAGGATGGACACCGAGTGGATCGGGACCATGATGTCGCCGTCCGACGACCGGTGGCAGCGGTTGATGACCGCGTCGGTCACCCGGTAGTTGTAGACGAGCATCGTGCCCTTGCCGGGGGTCATCTCGACCTTGACGTTCGCGAGCGCGGCGATCTGACCGGCCCAGGCCCCGGCGGCGGAGACGACGAACTTGGGCCAGACGCGCGAGACCGAGCCGGTCCGCTCGTCGCGCACGGTGACCGCCTCGATCCGTCCGCTGGTCACCTCCATGCCGATGACCCTGTGGTAGGTGAGCGCGTCCGACCCGTGGGCGCGGGCGTCGGCCACCATCGCCTCGATCAGGCCCCACGGCTCGATGGACCCGTCCGGCACCCGGAACGCCCGCCGGATCCCGGGGTTGATCGCAGGCTCCCGCGCCAGCAGGTCCGCGACCTTGACCTCGTCGCAGTCCACGCCCGACTGGTTGCAGTTGTCGGCGAATGCCTCGACGTAGTCGTCCGGGTCGTCGGGAGTGGCGACGAAGTAGCCGCCGGTGTCCTCGATGGAGGCCGGGGCAATCCGCCGCAGGACCCGGTTCTCCTCGATGCACTCGCGCGCGGCGACCTTGTCCTTGCCGACGTAGCGCCCGCCGGAGTGGAGGAGGCCGTGGTAGCGGCCGGAGGTGCCGGTCGCGAAGTCCTCGCGATCGACCAGCAGCGACGTCATGCCCCGCCTCGCCAGGTCGCGCAGGACGCCCGCCCCGGTCGTCCCGCCCCCGATCACCAGGACGTCGACCGCGTGCGGGACCGCCATTGTCATCACCTCACTGTCCGGGCGCTGGCCGTTTCCGGTCGCGCGTGCGGGGGCTGGGTCTGCTCCGGCGCCGAGGGTGGCGCCGGTCCCGAGGGCCATTGTCAGCCCTTATCCGGGTCCGGGTGAGCCGCGATGGTAGCCAGCCCCTTGTCGCGGCGCTTCGATGCCCGCCTGCGCGGCCGCCATGGTCGCCCACTCGACGTTCAGTCCGCCGCCGAGCCGGACACGTGACGGGCCCACAGGGTCCACACGGGGTCCCACTCCGGGCCGCAGTGCCGGCCCCGCGCGGAGGCCGGTGCCGCGATCCTCGGCCGGGCGACGAGGCTAGTCCACCCAGTCGAAGGTCCGGGCGACCGCCTTCTTCCACTGGCCGTACTCCCTGTCGCGAGTCGCCGCGTCGAGCCTGGGCGACCAGGAGGCTCCCTTCGCCCAGTTGTCGCGAAGCTCCTCGATCGCGCTCCAGTAGCCGACCGCGAGGCCGGCTGCGTACGCCGCGCCGAGGGAGGTGGTCTCGGCGACGACCGGCCGGATGACCGGGACGCCCAAGACGTCCGCCTGGAACTGCATCAGCAGGTTGTTGACGACCATGCCGCCGTCAACCTTGAGGGCCGTGAGCGGAACGCCGGAGTCGGCGTTCATCGCATCGAGGACCTCGCGGGTCTGCCATGCCGTCGCCTCGAGGACCGCACGCGCGATGTGGCCCTTGTTGACGTACCGGGTCAGGCCGGCGATGACGCCGCGGGCGTCGGACCTCCAGTAGGGGGCGAACAGGCCGGAGAACGCCGGGACGAAGAAGACGCCGCCGTTGTCCTCGACCGTGGCGGCCAGGGCCTCGACGTCCGGCGACTTCTCGATCATGCCGAGGTTGTCGCGGAGCCACTGGACCAGGGCGCCGGTGATGGCGATGGAGCCCTCGAGGGCGTACACGGCCGGCTGGTCGCCGATCTTGTAGCCGAGGGTGGTGAGCAGGCCGCTCTTGGACGGGACGATCTTCTCGCCCGTGTTCATGAGCATGAAGCAGCCGGTGCCGTAGGTGTTCTTCGCCTCGCCGGCGGAGAAGCACGTCTGGCCGAACAGGGCCGCCTGCTGGTCGCCCAGGTCACCCGCGACCGGCACGCCGGCGAGGTCGCCGACGGCGGTGCCGTAGACCGCCGAGGACGCCTTGATGGCCGGCAGCATCGAGCGGGGGATCCCCATGATGCCCATGATCTCGCTGTCCCAGTCGAGGGTCTCGAGGTTCATGAGCATGGTGCGCGACGCGTTCGAGACGTCCGTGACATGCACGCCGCCGTTCACGCCGCCGGTGAGGTTCCAGATGCACCAGGTGTCGATGTTGCCGAACACCAGGTTGCCGGCCTCGGCCTTCTCCCGGGCGCCGGGGACGTTGTCGAGGATCCAGCGGATCTTCGGGCCCGAGAAGTAGGTCGCCAGCGGGAGGCCGACCTTGGCCCGGAAGCGGTCCTGGCCGCCATCCTTGCCGAACTCGTTGACGTAGACGTCGGTCCGGGTGTCCTGCCAGACGATCGCGTTGCAGACGGGCTCGCCGGTGGTCTTGTCCCAGACGACGGCGGTCTCGCGCTGGTTGGTGATGCCGACGGCGGCAAGGTCGGAGGCGGCGATGCCGGCCTTGTCGAGGGCGCCCTTGATGACCTCGCGGCAGCGGCTCCAGATTTCCTTAGGATCGTGCTCGACCCACCCGGGCTTCGGGTAGATCTGGGTGTGCTCCTTCTGGTCGATCGCGACGACGGTGCCGGCGTGGTCGAAGATCATGAAGCGGGAACTCGTGGTGCCCTGGTCAAGGGCGCCGACGTACTTCGTCATGCGGATCCGTACTCCTCGAGCGTGTGCTTGGAGCCTACGGCCGGAAGAACGTGTTGGCCATGGCTTGGAGCAGGCAAGCGAGGGCGTGACCCCGGGGGGGGCGTGCGACCTGCGCCTGGCCGTGGTCTCCCGCGGGCTCGGAGTCGCGCCGGCGCCGCGCCGTGGCGCCGGGGACTGGCCGCCTCGCGGGCGTGCTGTTGGCGCCCGCCCGCCCGGAACAGGCGAGCGAGGCACGACCACGGCGTGCCCGCGCGCCCGACCGATCCCGACACGAGGGCGGTCTGGGCGAGACCGTCTGCTAGCATCGGCGGGCACCCCGTGCGCCTGCCGCATCCCGCTCGCGTGTCCCTGCCACGGCCGCGCGGCCTACCGGAGCCTGATCCCCGTGACCCCCGACGCCACCGATCCGAACGCCGTCGAGCCTGCCGTCGCCAACCTCGAGACCATCGTCTCGCTGAGCAAGCGCCGAGGCTTCATCTTCCCGTCGTCCGAGATCTACGGCGGCATCAACGCCGTGTGGGACTACGGGCCCCTGGGCGTCGAGCTCAAGAACAACGTCAAGCGCGCCTGGTGGCGGGCCATGGTCCAGGACCGCAACGACATCGTGGGCCTGGACGCCGGCATCCTGATGCACCCCCAGGTCTGGGTCACGTCGGGCCACGTGGGCTCGTTCAGCGACCCGCTGGTCGAGTGCTCCGAGTGCCACCGCCGCTACCGCCTCGACGAGCTGCCGGGCACCGAGGACCTGTCCCAGACCGACCTGCGCGACGAGACGATCACGCAGCGACTTGGCCTCCGCTGCCCGTTCGACGAGACCGTGCTCTCGGCCCCGCGCCGCTTCAACCTGATGTTCACGAGCCACATGGGCCCGGTCGAGGACGACGGCAACGTCGTGTACTTCCGCCCCGAGACCGCGCAGGGCTCGTACGTCAACTTCAAGAACGTGCAGCAGAGCTCGCGCAAGAAGATTCCCTTCGGCATCGCGCAGATCGGCAAGTCCTTCCGCAACGAGATCAGCCCCGGCAACTTCGTGTTCCGGATGCGCGAGTTCGAGCAGATGGAGATGCAGTTCTTCGTGCGGCCCGAGGAGGGCGCGGCGGCGGCGTTCGAGATGTGGCTGCCGAAGCGCCGCGCCTGGTACGAGGCCTACGGCGTCACGCCGTCGCGGCTGCGCTTCCGCGAGCACGCGCCCGACGAGCTGGCGCACTACGCGAAGAAGGCCATCGACGTCGAGTACCGCTTCCCGTTCGGCTGGAAGGAGCTCGAGGGGATCCACAACCGCGGTGACTTCGACCTCGGCAACCACCAGCGGGCGTCGGGCGAGAATCTCGAGTACTTCGACCAGGCGACGGGCGAGCACTTCATCCCGTGGATCGTGGAGACGGCTGCCGGCGCGGACCGCGCGGCGTTCACGTTCCTGATCGACGCCTATCGCGAGGAGGAGGTCCGGGGCGAGACGCGTGTGGTGCTGGGCCTGCACCCGGACCTGGCGCCCTACAAGGTGGCGGTGCTGCCGCTGCTCAAGAAGCGCCCGGAGATCGTCGAGCTGTGCCACCGGCTCCTCGGCGACCTGAAGCGAGACATGATGGCGGTCTACGACGACACCGCGGCCATCGGCAAGCTATACCGGCGCCAGGACGAGATCGGCACGCCGTGGTGCGTGACCGTGGACGTGGACTCGCTCGAGGACGGCGCGGTGACCATTCGCGACCGAGATTCGATGGCGCAGGAGCGCGTCCCGCTCGAGAACGTCAAGCGGCTGCTGCTCGACCGAATGGCGGCTGTCCGGCCCTAGGGGAGAACCCTGAGGACGGGAGTCCGGTGCGAGGCGTCACCTCCCGGGACTCCCGGCCCATGGCGGATCCGGGGGACCATCGGCGAGCATGGGCGGCATAGGACGCGGTCGTCGAGCAGGGAACGCCGGCGGCCGCGCCCGTCCATGATTCCGCCCCGCACCCGACCAGACCGGGTCGCTGCGTCACGCGCGAGCCGCCGGGGCGCACCCAGGCGAAGCCCGGGAATCGAAACGGCGGGCGACGCGTCTGCCGCCCGCCGTCCGGGTTCGCGGGGGCCGGGCCGCTAGCTGCCCGCGACCGTCGCCTCCTTCTCGGGCTTCCTGGCGCCCGACTCGGGCGACGGCGGCCACTCCCCGCTCAGGTAACTGTGGATCGCCGCGGCCGAGCGCTTGCCGTCGCCCATGGCGAGGATCACGGTCGCCGCGCCGCGCACGATATCGCCGCCGGCGAACACGCCGGGCATGCTCGTCATGCCGTACTCGTCGGCGAGCAGGTAGCCGTACTCGTTGACCTTGAGCTCGGGGGCCGAGCCGGTCAGCAGCGGGTTGGCCTTGGTGCCGATCGCCACGACCACCAGGTCGCACTCGATGACGAACTCCGAGCCCGGAATGGGCTTCGGGCGGCGGCGGCCGGAGGCATCGGGCTCGCCGAGCTCCATCCGGACGCACTTGAGGCCGGTCACCCAGCGGTTCTCGTCCGCGAGGACCTCCACCGGGGCCACCTGGTACTCGAAGCGGACGCCCTCGTCCTTCGCGTGGTGGACCTCCTCCGCGCGGGCGGGGAGCTCGGTCGCCGACCGACGGTAGACGATGGTCGCCTCCGCGGCGCCCAGGCGCCGGGCCGTTCGGACGGCGTCCATGGCCACGTTGCCGCCGCCCACGACCGCAACGCGCTGGCCGTGGAGGATCGGCGTCTGCGAGTCGGGGTTCCAGGCGCCCATCAGGTTGACGCGGGTGAGGTACTCGTTGGCCGAGTACACGCCCTTGAAGTTCTCGCCGGGGACGTTCATGAACACCGGCAGGCCGGCGCCGACGGCGAGGAACAGCGCGTCGAACTCCTCGCGCAGCTCGGGGACGGTGTACGTCCGCCCGACGACCGAGTTGAGCTCGAGCTTGACGCCCATGCCCTTGAGCCGATCCACCTCGGCCTGCACGATGTCCTTGGGGAGGCGGAACTCGGGGATGCCGTAGATGAGGACGCCGCCCGGGGCGTGGAACGCCTCGAACACCGTGACGTCGTGGCCGCGCTTGGCCAGCTCGCCGGCGGCGGTGAGGCCGGCCGGGCCGGAGCCAACGATGCCGACCTTCTTGCCGGTGAGCGCCGGCTCGAACGTGGGCAGCTTGTCCATGTTGGCCTGCGCCCAGTCGGCGACGTAGCGCTCGAGGTAGCCGATGGCGACCGAGTTGCCCTTCTTGTTCCGGATGCAGACTGCCTCGCACTGCGTTTCCTGCGGGCACACGCGGCCGGTGACGCAGGGCAGGGCGTTGTCGTCCAGGAGGCTCTCGGCCGCCTGCGCGATCTCGCCGTCCCGGAGGAACTTGATAAACCGCGGGATGTTGACGCGGACCGGGCAGCCCTCGACGCAGAACGGCTTCGGGCACTGGATGCAGCGCTCCGCCTCCAGCATGGCCAGCTGGTAGGTCAGGCCCTGGTTCACCTCGCCGAAGTTGTGCGCCCGAACATCGCCGGGCTGCTCCGGCATCGCGACCCGCTCGATGAGCATGCGCTCCTTGTTGCTGGCGGGCTTGGTGAGCGGCACGGCCCCGTTGTCGGCCGACACGTGGGACTCGGGGGCGGTCACGCCTTCACCTCGGTGGTGGCGCAGGCGCCGAGTTTCTCCATGGCCTGCTGCTCGAAGGTCCGGTAGGTGGTGAGCCGGTCGGCCAGCTCGCGGAAGTTCACCTTGTGGGCGTCGAACTCGGGGCCGTCCACGCAGGCGTACTTGGTCTCGCCGTCGATCGTGACTCGGCAGCCGCCGCACATCCCGGTGCCGTCCACCATGATGGCGTTCAGCGACACCGTGGTCGGGACGTTGTAGGGGAGCGTCATCTCGGACACGGCCCGCATCATCGGCACGGGGCCGATGGCGTAGACGGCGTCCACGCCGCCCGCCTCGAGAAGATCCTTGAGGGCCTCGGTGACGAAGCCATGGCGGCCGTAGGAGCCGTCGTCCGTGCAGGTGACCACGTCGCCGAGCTCGCTCAGCTCGCGCTCGAGGATGACCCACTCCTTGGACCGGCCACCGATCACGCTGGTGACGTGGACGCCGGCAGCGGACATGGCGCGGACGATGGGCAGCAGCACGGCCGTCCCGACGCCGCCGCCCACGCACACCGCGTGGCCGGACTTGGCGAGGTGGGTCTCGCTGCCGAGCGGGCCCGCGATGTCGGTGATGGACTCGCCGACTTGCATGCTGGTGAGCTCGGTTGTGGACCGCCCGATGGCCTGGATCACCAAGGTGATCGTGCCGGCGTCAGGGTCGTTGTCCGCGATCGTCAGCGGGATGCGCTCCGAGCCCGGTCCCTTCCGGACGATGACGAACTGGCCGGGCCGCCGGACCTTCGCGATCCGGGGCGCCTCGACCACGAGGCGGGTGACGTTCGGAGAGAGCTGCTCTCGCTCGACAATGGGGTGCAAGACAACCTCGCAGATGGACTGGGGCGGGACGCGCGGAATAGACCCGTCGCCGGGCGCTGATTGCAGGATCGCCCACGGGCCTGCGCGCGCGTTACTTGCCCATGGCACCGTGGGGCGGTCCAATGGTCACAACAGCGTAGCCCGTTGCGCCAAGTTCGGCGGCCGAACGGGCAGATTAGCCCTCGGGGCAGGGCGGGTGACGCCGGGATCCGGCCCTTGTCCCGGCCGCCGCCAAGGTCCCCTGGCGCCCGGATGCCGCGGCTCCGTCCGGGGCTCAGCCGACGGGCGCAGGCACGCCGGGCTTCCCCTTCGGCCAGTAGAGCTCCTTCTTGACATGGAACTCCGGGAACCCCTGGTGGATCAGCTCGCGCTCCACGTTGAGGATCATCTCGGGGTTGCCGCAGATGTAGACCACCGTCCGCTCGGGCCGCAGCCCGAGGTCCCTGCAGACGTCGCCGATGACCGTCTCGGTTCGGCCCGTGCGACCGCTCCAGCCGGCATTGCGGGGATCGGCGGGGCGGGAGACGGTGGGGACGTACCTCAGCCGGTAGGCCGCGTCCTGCTCCCAGGCCTCGAGCTCCGCCCGGTACCCCAGCTCGTCCGCGTAGGAGCAGCCGTTGATCAGGACGGTCTCGCGAGGCTGGCCCTCCGCCATCGACTGGCGGATCATCGACATGAACGGGGCGATGCCCGTGCCGGTGGAGACGTACAGGTGCGTCCGCGGGTCCACCGGCTCAAGCGTGAACTTGCCCTTGGGGCCGGTCATGCGCATCCGGTGGCCCACCTGGAGCCGCCACAGCGCGGTGGTGAAGCGCACGACCGGCACGTGCCGGACGAAGAACTCGTAGCCGAGCGTGTCCGCGGTGGCGGGCGCCGAGGCGATGGAGTACGGCCGCTGCAGCAGCTTCTCGTCCGCGATCACGCCGGTGGTCATGTACTGCCCCGGCAGGAACGGGACCGCCGGGCCGTCCAGCTTGACGCGGAAGTAGGCGAGGTCGGGATTGAGGTCCTCGCGGTGGACCAGCGTCGCGTTGTACGGCTCCGCGAAGACGTCGATGACGCGCTTGTCCTCGATGGGGCTCGTCACGATCCTGCTCCGGCTGTCGGGGTTCGGTGGAGGCCGGGGGCGGCCGCCCAGAGTGTACCGCCGGGTCGCCCGTGTCCCGAGGACTGCCGAGGGTTGCCGAACGGCCCGATTCGCCGGGACGCGCGGCCCGGCGCGCGCGAGCCGTGGGCGTGGCAGAGCCGTTCCGCCGTCAGTCGTACAATCTCGGCCAATCCAGAGAAGGTGATCTCTCGCGGTCCGTGTCCGTCAGGGGACCGCGCCCACCAGCAAGGAGCCCAAGCAGAATGGCCGATCGCCAGACCACGTCCGAGCGTCCGCACGTCGCCGCCAAGCGCTACATCTACGCTTGGGGCAGCGGCACGGCCGAGGGCAACGGCAACATGAAGGACCTGCTCGGCGGCAAGGGCGCCGGGCTTGCCGAGATGACCCTCGCCGGCCTGCCCACCCCGCCCGGCTTCACGATCACCACCGTCGCCTGCAACGACTACTTCGCCAACGGCAAGCAGCTTCCCGAGGGTCTGTGGCAGGACGTCCTCGACGCGATGAAGCAGGTGGAGGCGCGCTCCGGCAAGGGCTTCGGCGACCCGCGGAACCCGCTGCTCGTGTCCGTCCGCTCCGGCGCCAAGTTCTCGATGCCGGGCATGATGGACACGGTGCTCAACCTCGGCCTCAACGCCGAGACGCTCCGGGGCCTCATCGCCCTGTCGGGCAACGAGCGCTTCGGCTGGGACGCGTACCGCCGGTTCATCAGCATGTTCGGCCGCATCGTCATGGACGTGAAGGCCGAGCGCTTCGACGAGCCGCTCGAGCACGCCAAGGCCGAGCACGGCAAGGACGCCAAGGACACCGACCTCACGGTCGAGGACCTCAAGGGCCTCGTGGACGTGTTCAAGGCGGTGGTCCGCGAGGACACCGGCCGCGAGTTCCCGGACGACCCGTACGAGCAGCTGGACCTCGCCATCAAGGCCGTGTTCGGCTCGTGGTTCGGCAAGCGCGCCTTCGACTACCGCAACAGCCAGAAGATCGCCCACGACCTGGGCACCGCCGTCAACGTGGTGACGATGGTGTTCGGCAACATGGGCGACGACTCCGGCACCGGCGTCGCGTTCACCCGCAACACGTTCGACGGCACCAACGAGCTCTACGGCGAGTACCTCACCAACGCCCAGGGCGAGGACGTGGTCGCGGGCATCCGGACGCCGTCCAAGATCGCCAAGCTCAAGGAGGACATGCCTGCCGCGTACGACGAGTTCGTGCGCATCGGCCGGCAGCTCGAGCAGCACTACAAGGACGTCCAGGACCTGGAGTTCACCATCGAGAAGGGCCGTCTGTACATGCTGCAGACGCGCGTGGCCAAGCGGACCGCCGACGCGGCCGTGAAGATCGCCGTCCAGATGGTCAACGAGGGCCTCATCACCAAGCGCGAGGCGGTCGAGCGCATCGAGCCGGCGCAGGTGGACCAGCTGCTGCGACCGCAGTTCGAGCGCATGGCCCTCGCCGCCGCCAAGGCCATCAACACCGAGGGCCTCAACGCCTCGCCCGGTGCCGCCGTCGGCAAGGCCGTCTTCGACGCCGACCTCGCGGTCGAGTGGCAGGCCAAGGGCGAGAAGGTCGTCCTGGTCCGCGTGGAGACCAGCCCGGACGACTTCCACGGCATGGCCATCGCCGAGGGCATCCTCACCGCCCGCGGTGGCGCCACGAGCCACGCGGCCGTGGTCGCCCGCCAGATCGGCAAGCCGTGTGTCGCCGGCGTCAGCGAGCTGAACGTCAGCTACGCCACGCGGACGGCCGAGTCCTCCGAGACCGGCCTCAGCTTCAAGGAAGGCGACTGGATCTCGGTCGACGGCAACACCGGTCGCGTCTATGCCGGCGCGCTGCCGGTGGTGGACGCGAAGTTCGAGGACCAGCCCGAGCTCCAGCAGATCCTCGGCTGGGCGGACGGCTTCGCGCGCATGGCCGTGTGGACCAATGCCGACAAGCCCGAGGAGGCCGCACAGGCCCGGGCCTGGGGCGCCCACGGTATCGGCCTCTGCCGCACCGAGCACATGTTCCGCGAGGGCGACCGGCTGGCGATGGTCCGGAGCGCCATCCTGGTGGCCAACGTGGCCACCCGCGCCAAGGCCAAGGCCGCGGCGGGCGAGGCGCTCAACGCCGACGAGGCAGAGGCGGTCGCGACGTTCGACGCGGCGATGGCCAAGCTCGAGGCGCTCCAGCAGGGCGACTTCGAGGGGATCTTCAAGGCGATGGACGGCCTCCCGGTCGTCGTGCGCCTGATCGACCCGCCGCTCCACGAGTTCCTCCCCAACCTCGAGGACCAGCTCGTCAAGGTCACCCGGGCCGAGGAGCACGGCGGCGCGTCCGAGGAGGACAAGATCCTGCTCGCGACGATCAAGTCGATGCACGAGCAGAACCCGATGCTGGGCCTCCGCGGCTGCCGGCTCGGGATCATGATCCCGGACTTCGTGAAGATCCAGACCCGGGCGATCATCAACGCCCAGGTTGCCCGGCGGCGCGCCGGCGGGAACCCGATCAGCAAGATCATGATCCCGCTGGTGGGCCACGTGAACGAGCTGCGGGCCACCCGGACGCTGCTCGCGGCCGAGGCGGACAAGATCGTGGCGGCCGCGTCCGACGTGAAGGTGGACTACAAGTTCGGCACCATGATCGAGATCCCGCGCGGCGCGCTCACCGCCGACGAGATCGCGACCGAGGCCAGCTTCTTCAGCTTCGGCACCAACGACCTCACCCAGATGACGTTCGGCTACAGCCGTGACGATGCCGAGGGCGGGTTCCTGCTCAAGTACGTCGAGGACAAGATCCTGCCGGTCAACCCGTTCCAGACCCTGGACGACGCGGTTGCCGGCCTCATGAAGATCGCCGTGGACAAGGGCCGCAGCACGCGCCCGGACCTCGAGCTCGGCATCTGCGGCGAGCACGGCGGCGACCCCGAGTCCATCCACAAGTGCGAGAAGATCGGCCTGGACTACGTGTCCTGCTCGCCGTTCCGCGTCCCGGTGGCGCGACTCGCGGCTGCGCAGGCGGTGCTCGCGACCCAGCACGACAAGTAGCTCGGCCGGCGCCGCGCCAGCGGCGCCCCAGCCCTTGCGGTGCCGGGCTCGCCGCCCGGCCCCATGGCCCCAGGCGCTCTCCCGATCCGGGGGGGCGCCTTCGCGTATCGCAGGGGACAACCGCGCGCGTCAGCCGGTGTTCTGGAGGCCGGCGGCGACGCCGTTGATCGTCGCGCCGACCACCGAGCGCAGGGCGGCCATCTCGGCCGGGTCCAGGCGCGGGTCGCGCAGCCGCCCCAGGATCTCCACCTGCAGCGCCGACAGGGCGTCCACGTAGGGGTTGCGCAGTTCGATCGCCCGGGCGAGCGCGGGGTGGTCTGAGAGCGGCCGCTCTCGACCGGTGACGAGGGCGAGCAGCCGGACGGACCGGGCGTGCTCCGCCTCGATCATCGCCCGGATCGTGGCGGACGCCGGCCCGGGCGCGAGGTCGGCGAACCGGCGGAAGGTGCCGATGTCCGCCTTGGCGAGCGACAGCTCGGCGTTGTCCAGCACCGACGCGAAGAACGGCCAGCGCCGGTAGACGTCGGCGAGGTGGTCCACGACGGCGCGTCCGCCGCGGGTCGTGACGGCCTCCAGCGCGGTCCCCAGGCCGTACCAGCCCGGGAGGTTGGCTCGCGCCTGCGACCAGGCGAACACCCACGGGATGGCCCGCAGCGACGCAAGCTCCTCGCCGGGGGGCTTGGGCTCGGCGCCCGCGGCGCCACCCGGACGCGAGGACGGCCGCGACCCGAGCCCCAGGTCGGCGATCAGGTCGATCGGGGTGGCTGCGCGGAAGAACGCCGGGAACCCCGGCAGCTCCACCAGCGAGCGGTATGCCGCGCGCGAGCTCGCGGCCAGCTCGGCCAGCGTGGCCCGCCCCGCCTCGGCCGCGGCCGCGACCGCCCGCTCGTGCTCGGGTGTGGAGCCGAGCAGCACGGCGGCGGCGACCTGCTCGAGGTGGCGCAGCGCGACGGCCGCGTCGGCGTAGTGGGCGGCGATGACCTCGCCCTGCTCGGTGAACTTGAGGCGGCCGTCCACGGAGCCGGGCGCCTGGGCCAGGATGGCCCGGTTCGCCGGCCCGCCGCCCCGCCCGATCGCGCCGCCCCGCCCGTGGAACAGCGTCAGGGTGACCGCGTGCCGTCGGGCGACCGCCACCAGCGCCTCCTGCGCCTGGTACAGGAGCCAGTTGGCCGCGAGGAACCCGCTCTCCTTGGACGAGTCCGAGTAGCCGAGCATCACCTCCTGCGCGTCCCCGCGCTGCCGCAGGTGCGCTCGGTAGGCCGGATCTGACAGCAGCGCGTCGAGCAGCGGCCCGGCCCCCTCGAGGGCCTCGGCGGACTCCAGGAGCGGGACGACGTCGAGGGTCGGGACGAGGGCGGGCAGATCTGCCAGCGTGGGCGCCGGGAGGCGGAACGGGCTCGGCTCCCCCGCGCGCCGCGCCAGGTCCAGCACGCGGCGCACGTCGTCCGGGCTGGTCGTGAACGAGATGACGTACCGATGGCAGGCCTCGGTGCCAGCCCGGGCCTGGAGCCGCGCCATGGCCCGGAACGTGGCCAGGACCTCCTCGACCGTAACGCCGCCGGCAACCTCGGTGTCGGGCGGGGCGTCGCGGTCGAGGGCGGCCTCGGCGGCGCGGTGGACGTCAGCGTGCTGGCGGACCTCGAGCGAGGCGAGGTGGAACCCGAACGTCGCCAGCTGCCAGCGGAGGTCCGCGATCTCGCCCCAGGCCACCCGGCCGAGGCCGTCGGCCACCAGCGCGTTGGCGAGCGCCGTCAGATCGGCGTCGAGCGCGGCCGGGTCCGGGTAGCCGCCCGAGCGCGGAGCCGTCTCGCCGGTGAGCGCGGCTCGCGTCCGCCGCAGGCGCTCCGCGATCGCGCCCATGCGCTGCCGGTAGGGCTCGTCGGGGAACCGCCGCCGCAGCTGCCGGACCGTCTCGGGCAGCTCCTCCGCGTCGCGGGCCAGCTGGCTGCCGAGCGCGCGATCGAGACGCTCCGGCGGGACCTTCGCCGCGAGCATGCCCGTGAGCCGCGTGGCCACGGCCTCGTAGCCGCGAAGGAGGTGCTCGATCTGGAGGCGCGCGGCCTGCAGCGTCACCTCGGCCGTGACGCCCGGGTGGCCGTCGCGATCCCCGCCGATCCACGAGCCGAAGCGGAGGATGGACGGGACCTCCGGCGGGCGCGTCCCGCTCCGGCCGGCGTCGCCGGCGAACGCCGTCGGCACGACCGCGGTCCCGGGCGTCGGGTCGAGGGCCCGGTCCGCGGCGCGCGCGAAGCGCGGGACGATCGTGAACAGCACGTCGTCGAAGATGGCCAGCGCGGACCGGACCTCGTCGAGCGGCGACGGACGGACCGTCCGCAGGTCGGCGGTGTGCCACAGGAGCGAGATCTCCTCCCGCAGCCGGGCGCGGACGTCGGCGTCCTCGTCGGGGGTGATCAGCGGGTCGTCCAGCGCGTCCAGCAGGCGACGGACCCGGCGCTGGGCCTGGAGCAGGGTCCTCCGGCGCGCCTCGGTGGGGTGGGCGGTGAGCACCGAGTGGACGACCGTCCGGCCGACGAGCGCGCGGACCTCAGCGGGATCGCGGTCCGCCCGGAGGAGCCCCACCGCCTCGCGGAGCGACTCGTCGACGCCCCGGCCCCGCGCTCGGCGCGCTCGCGCGCGGAGCGTCCGGATCCGCTGCCGCTCCTCGGCCAGGTTGACGAGCTGGAAGTACAGGGTGAACGCCTTTGCCACGGCCGCCGCCTGCGCGGTGTCGAGGGCGGCGAGCTCGGCGGCGACCCGGCCGCGCTCCGCCTCGTGGGCGTCCACCGAGAGCGGGTCGCCGCGGCGCAGGCCCACCATCCGGCGGCGCAGGCGCTCGACCGTGGCGAACAGCTCGTCGCCGGCCTGCTCCGCGATGACCTGGCCCAGGAGCGCGCCCAGCAGGCGGACCTCGCGGGCCATCGGGTCGCGCGCACGACCGAGCCCCGGACCCGGCGGCTCCGCGGCGGCAGCGGCGAACCGGCCCTCCGGGACGCGCGGATCGGTTGCCCGCGAGGGGCGGGTGGCTCGAGGCGACACGTCGCACAGGATATGGCGCCCGGTCACGCGCTCCAGCGCCGGCTGGGTTACGGTTCGACTGCAAGGGCACCGACCCGCCACCGAGCCGCAACCGACGACGGTAGCGACGGCGCCTAGGCTTGAGGCGCCATGGCAACCACCACCGAGGATGCGAGCACCCCTGGCCGCGCCCCGGACCCCGAGGGCCCGGCAGCCGTAACCCCGACGGCGGCCGACCTGCCGCACGGGCCGGTGCCGGTTCCGCCGGCCGCCCACCGGGACCCCGTCGCGGAGCTGCGGTTTCTCCACCAGATCCTCCGGCTCGCCACCACGGCCAGAACCTGGGAGGAGTTGCTCGAGACCGTCGTGGACGGCACCCGGGATGCCCTGCACGCCTCGGTGTCGAGCCTCTATCTCCTGGATCGGGATGGCGAGCACCTGACGCTCGCTGCCACCAACGGCCTCGACCGCCACCACATCGGCCGCGCCCGCGTGCGGCTGGGGGAGGGGATCACCGGGCGCGTGGCCGCCAGCCGGGAGCCCATCGCCATCGCCGACGTGCGCGCCGACGACCGCTTCCTGTGGGTCCGCGGGCTCGACCAGCGGCGCTTCGTGGCCTCCATGCTGTCGGTGCCCCTGACCTGGCGTGACCAGGTGGTCGGCGCGCTGAACGTCCAGACCGAGGCCCCGCGCAACTTCACCGGCGAGGACATCGAGCAGCTGTCCGCGATCGCTGACCTGCTGGCGGGGATCGTCGAGAAGGGCCGCCTGCAGCGTGAGGCGGAAGCGCAGGTCGTGCAGCTCCAGGCGCTCGACCACGCTCGCTCGGAGCTGATCGCGCTGGTCACCCACGAGCTGCGGACGCCGCTGGCCGTGGTGCGCGCCTACACGGACCTGCTGGCCGAGGAGCCGCCGCTCGACGGCCGGATCTCGCGCGACCCCAGGCGCCGGGCGACCCGGGCTGCCTGGCACGCCGGGACGCTCGAGCAGGTCGAGCGCCTGGACCGGCTGGTGGATGCGATCCTCGAATCCGTCCGGGTTGTGCCCGACCAGCCGGCGGACATCCAGGCGCTCGACATCCACGCGGCCGTGGCCGACATGCTGGGCGATCTGGCGCCGCTGCTGCACCGGCACGGAACCGTGCTCGGGGCGACGCGCCCGCTCTCGGTGCTGGCGGACCCGGCCCGGCTCCGCCAGGTGCTCGAGCACCTGCTGGAGAACGCTGTCAAGTACGCCCCGCCCGACACCCGGATCGAGCTCGACTGGTCGCTCGAGGAGGGAGTCGCCCGGATCGGCGTGTCTGACGAGGGTCCCGGCATCCCGCCGGAGTGGCGGGAGAAGATCTTCGAGCCGTACGCCCGCCACGAGACGAACACCGCTCGAGGGTCCGGCATCGGGCTCTACGCCGCGCGCCGGCTCGCCGAGTCGATGGGCGGTCGGCTGTGGTGCGAGCCAGCGGGCACGGGCGGGGCGAGGTTCGTCCTCGCGCTGCCAGCCGCCGCCGCGCTCTGAGGAAGGAAGGAACACTCGTGATCGGAACCCGGCCGCTGCGCATCCTCGTGGTGGACGACGACCCGGCCATGGTCGGGGCCATCACCGCCCTGGTGGGGACCGAGGGCCACCAGGTGATCACCGCCTATGACGGCCTCACGGCGGTCAAGCGCTTCCGAGAGGAGCGACCGGACCTCGTCCTGCTCGACCTTGCGATGCCCGGGCCCGACGGGTTCACCGTCATCGGCCAGCTGCGCGCCTCGGGCAACGTGCCGGTCCTGGTGGTCTCGGGCGAGAGCGCCGAGGCGGCCAAGGTCAAGGCGCTGGGGATCGGCGCGGACGACTACCTCGTCAAGCCGTTCGGGAAGCAGGAGCTGCTGGCGCGCATCGCGGCCGTGATGCGCCGCGTGGACCTCGCGGGGGCGGGCCGCGGCTCCGGGGATGGCGCCCAGGGGCTGCTGGCCGCCGGCTCGCTCACGCTCGAGCCCGCCCGCCACGAGGCGCGTGTCGGCGCCATCGCGCTGGGTCTGACGCCCACCGAGTTCCGGCTGCTGGAGGCGCTCGTCCGGGCAGGCGGCGATCTCGTGCCGCACCATCGTCTCGCGCGCGCCGGCTGGCCAGCGGAGCCCGATCCCGACCTGCTGTGGCTCAAGCCGCACCTGGCGCGGCTGCGCTCGAAGCTGGAGGCCGTGGGCGGCCCGCGCATCGTGGCGGTTCGCTCCGTGGGCTATCGCATCGAGGCCGACGAGCGCGCCTGACGCTCCGCCCCGCGCCTGACGCTCCGCCCCGCGGCGGGACCCGCCCCGGAGCCACTGCCCCCGGGAATCGAAACGGCCCCGGGGCGTGACCGGGGCCGTGTCGATGTGGAGGGGCGGCGGGCTAGGCGCTCGCCACCAGCGCGTGGCCGTGGGCGTCGTGCGCCTCGTTGGCGCAGCCGACCTTGCAGCCGCGGGCGTCGCGGCCGCCCATCGGGGCGAAGTGGTACCAG